>JAAZFJ010000315.1 GCA_012511795.1 Syntrophomonadaceae bacterium | reverse complement strand
TCTACCATTGATAATAAGCTTATTACCAGTGATACTTTGGAGAACAGCTTTTGATAATAATTATGCCAGACCCTTTAAAAACAACCTGAGCTTCTTATCTTTTTCCCAGGATAAAACCCTGATTTCTTTATCAAAAAAATCACGGGATGCTTTTTCCAAAGATTCTCTTTTCAGTTTGGAATCAGCCCTGGCATAAATCTCCGTAGTCTGTATGGAGACATGCCCCAGGATATCCCGGATATACACTAAGTTTACCCCTGCCTGCAAAAGGTGCATAGCTTTGGAATGCCGCAGGATGTGCGGGCTGATTTGTTTCGGAATGAGTTCGGGATGAACAGCCCTGGCTATAGCCGCATATGTTTTTAATATATAAGCGATTCCCGAGCATGTAAGTTTGGCGCCGCTACTGTTAAAAAATAAAAGACGTTCACTTCGTAAAGAAGTGTTCAAACCGTTTTCTTCCAAATAAGTTGTAAGAATATCAACCTGTTGTTCTCTCAATGGAACTACCCGAATCTTATTCCCCTTCCCATGCAAACGAACCAAGGCGGGCTTGTCCAGTCTTAAACAAGATGGTGTAAGGTCTGCCAGTTCCTGAACACGGGCTCCGCTTTCATAAAGGAGCGAAAGCAAAGTAAGGTTCCGTCTGCTATGTCTATCTTTGGTCGGAATCTGCTCCAGTAAGCACTTGATGCCATCTACAGTAAGGTAACTTACCGTAGGCACCGGAGCCTTCTTTGATTTGATTGAACGGATAGATTGCCATGTCGCCAGGCTGGTCGGATCCTTTCGTTCCATGAACTCAAAAAAAGAGCATATAGCCGCATAGCGCTGGTTCCGCGTGGACACACTGTTATTTCTGTTGTCTTGCAGCCAGTTCAAAAACGACAGCATCACATCGCGGCTGAAGCTTTTCATCGAGAGTTTGTCGACTGATATGCCTTTGACACCACTCATATAATCAATCAGAAGTATAAATGTGTCCCGATAAGAACGGACCGTATGTTTACTGGCACCCTGTTCAGTACCCAGATAATCAAAAAAAAACGATTCCAGGTATTCGGCAAAATCAGTCACATCTGTTTTCATAGTCCTGTTTGAGTTTAGAGATGATAAATGAATAAATTTGATCTGTAACTTCGGCGTTCATTTTCAGTACCTCCGGGTACATTTCCTGTGTCAGCCTGACATAGGTTTCCGTATCCAATACTTTCCTGTGTCCCATAAATGTTGCCAATAAAGGGAGAGAACAATAAATATCCACTCCATCCTGTGTCAGTTTGACAAGAGAGTGTACGGCTGTGGTATGACGGATTTCGTGAAGCATAGGCCCCCGCTGGTCACAGCGTCGCGGGATTCTGCATTCTTCCAAAATACTATGAAAGTAGGTCAAAACAGTCCGGCGGGAACAAGGTTTTCCTGTCGTGGAAACAAGCAAATGGGAGTCCGGATTCGTGATGCCAGGTGCGGGTATCCTGTTCCGGTAACTGATGTATTGCCTGAGAACCTGTTCCAGTTGTTGATTGACTGGAGCCAGTCTCTGGCAACGGTTCTTGGTATTATTCAGGACAATGACCCGCCGGTTAAAATCCACATCTTTATTCAGGATGGAAAGAGCCTCGCTGATTCTTATCCCGGTACTGTAAAGTACCCGTATCAGCGCGGGCATAATAATCATGATGCTCTGGGCGTGATGCTCCTTCATGACCAGGTTGTCGCAAGAATGGAAAATAGCCCTCATCTGTTCATGCGTAAAGATAGTGGGGGTATAATTGGCAATGCATTTTTTCGGTCGTCCGGGAATATAGCATTCATAGCCCAACAGACACATATAACGACAAAATTCCGCCATGGCACAATACTTCTGATAGAGGGTATTTGGTTTATCCCAGGTTCGGGTGGCCGCCCAGTTATTCACATCCCAGAAACTGATAAAAAGTTCCTTCTTGGAAGCTTGAGTGAAGAATTTATCGAACTCCAGCAACATCCACTTAAGTTGGGTTGCCTTATAGCCCTGTAGCTCTTTGCCATGTATGAAACTATTGATGAATGGGGCAAAAATGCTGGTATATTCAAATATTTTATTCATAAAACCAACCTCCTTTCTGCATGTAGAAACTATCGGAAACAGGCGGGACCTCCAGTGAACAACGCAATAGTCCGTTTACATCGACACCCAGATAAATCATAGTCGTCTGGCTGTTGCTGTGGCCTAATGTTTCTGAGATTACAGGCAGTGTAGTGCCTTGGTCCAGCAGTTGGGTTGCCAGGCTATGACGGAGACAATGTGCTCCGTGGTGCCTGCTTTTAGTCTCGATTCCGGCTTTATAAATAATACCGGATACTATGCTTGACAATCCGGGAACAGATATGGGTGTGTATGGTGCATTGGCGGTAAGGAAAATTGTTTTATTGTCTGATTTGGGACGCCCGTTCTGGATGTAATCGATAATGGCTTCTCCAATGACGCCTAAAAGCGGCAGTTCGATTTCTTTCTTCGTCTTGCATTGCACGAGATTTATAATATTTTTGTCCCAATCCAAATTACGGAACTGCAGCTGACAGATGTCACTTGCTCTTAAACCCAGCCGGGATGCGAGCAGGAATATGGCATAATCACGTTTTCCGGTTCTGCCCGTCTTATCGATTGATGCATCCATCCTGCGGATTTCTTCGGTATTGTACAGGGAAGGAAGTTTCTCTGCACGATGGCTTTTGATATAAAACAAAGGAATGCTTAAATCCGTTTTCGTCAAATGTACTTTAAAGAGATAACGCAGGAAACGTCGTACTGGTACGCAAACACGTACTTGAGTGTTCTGAAGCGAAGAAACAAACCGGCTGACAGCAATGCTGTCCAGATTCTCCGGACCGATACCGTCCTGTTGCATACGGACTGCAAAATGGCTCAATGCTGTCATGTACATGTAAAGTGTGTGTCTGGCAGGGCGACATTCAATTTTAAGTTGGTCCAAAAATAGTTGAATAGGCTTACCAAATTCCCCAGGGAATGGGAAAGCTTTGGGATGGACATGTTTTTTTCGTACCGGAACTTGATTGAGTATATCGTTTATAAGGTTTATGGAATGTTTGGTTTCCTTCAGCCGGCATTCCTTGGTGTTCCCTTTTTGTAACATGTCAAGCAGGTACTTTTCCCCGACACTTTCGTCGTACGAGTTTTGCCCCTCCGACTGCATGTAATCCTTTAAATTAAGAAGGTGTCGCCCATGACGTTTAATCACACTTTCTTTAAAATCCAATTGTTTAAGCGTTGTCAAACAATTTTGGATCAGTTCATCAATAAATGTATGGTTCATAATGTAAATGATTTATAGCTGCGACATTGCAACCACAATCAATTTACACAAAATGTTATCAGTAGATAGTTATCAATAGTCAATATTGAATACCAAATAGTTAGACAAGAAATAATGGAAGCATTTGTGATAATCTATAAGTTTTGATAACGCCTTTTATCAGAAGCTTCTGATAAAAGGCGTAAATTTGATGAATCCTTGAAAGAGAACAAAAAGCTGGCAACCGAGGCGTTGCTTCAGATCCAATCCCTCTATGCCATCGAAAGGGAGGCAGATGAACAGAAGTTATCATTGGATGAAAGGAAAAAACTAAGATGCGAAAAAGCGTATCCCATACTGGTAACCTTTGAAAAATGGCTTTATGAGAACTACAAGTC
>JAAZFJ010000033.1 GCA_012511795.1 Syntrophomonadaceae bacterium | reverse complement strand
ATTGAGCACAGACAATGATTACATAAATAATTTTTTTCATAAAAACAGTTTTAATTTTAAATTTTTTATACTTAACACAGTTTCAAATTAAGTTAGTAAGTCATGACAGTGCCTTCAAAAAAACATTAACGTCTTAACTAATCTAAATGCTTTGATATTGCAGTACAACAAATTGACAAATAGTCTATTAGTCAAATAAATTAATCCTAATCCCGTAAACAACGGACAGAAAAACCGAAATTTTTATCGAAGCAGAATCTGCGTAAGTAACTGATACCGTACAGGTTATGTCCCCAGGCCTTGTCCGTATCATACTGCTTAGAACTCCACCAATTGCCGCCGGACCCAATGTAGTTAAAGGTTCCATCGAGCTCGCGGTAACCACCTGGAAGGGCAGTAAAACCACTTTCGTTTGTGGCTGCCTTGTTTTTGCTATCCCAATGAGAGGTTCCTGTTTCTTTCAGTTTATCAGCTACATCTGATTCTATCCACTGGTCGTAATCTGCATCTTCTTGTGATATACCAAGGTATATCTCCAATTGTGTCCATTCTGATTCACTGGGTAAATGCCAGCCGTCAGGACAAATGCCTTGTATCCCACTGGGATTTGCGTCGCTGCTTTCTGCCCCATTCATAGCTGCCGGCCAGTTATAGAGGACACCGTAGGTTTGGTAATTGGCTGTTTTTTTGGCGTTAGTTACATTTGTGCCGTCGTAACCGTAAACGTAATAATAGGGATCTGATCCATGACCCTCGGCTTCTGAGCCTGTGGCCGGGCCAACCAAAGACGGCAGATATGCCAGGTTTTCTGCCATCCATACTTGCTCTCCAATGGTTACTGTTTTATACACTTTGCCATCCCGGCTATCGGTAAAGGTATTGGGAGCATCTTGCGGTGTGAAGGAATAAATGAATACCAATGTGAATAAGAAAATAATAATTTTTTTCATCTTAATTTAAATTAGCTTATTGATTAATCATATGTTTTGTAAGGCTTAAGTTTTGCTATTAATAAATCAGAATAAACTGTTTTATTCATCGTATAATAAAGGTTATATAAACCTCTGCGCTGTATGAGGGATGCGACAGGGGGTCAAATGAAAAATATTGTCATTTTTATAAAGGTTACGACAGTGTCCTGACAAGACATTAACAACATCACCAATCTGAATGCTTTGATATTAAAGTACAAAAAATAGACAAATAATCTAATAGTCTATTTAACTAATTCTTAACACAACGGACACTAAGGCCTTTATTCCCAGAAGCACAAGTGCTATAACTATCACTACTAATACTAGCTTTTTCCCAATATACCGACCGGCACTGTGCTAAGTAAGTATCATGCTTAAATGAAGTCCAAAAAGACGCCCTATTGCCCTTATAGTTGAATGTACTTCGCCCCCAGTATATACCGCCCGGCAAAGCAGTAAAACGACTTTTGTTGTTTGCTCCTGAATTTGGGCTTTTCCAATGTAAAGTGCCTGTTTCTTTCATCTTCCCCCCAGCAACATCTTTACCACCAAGGTATATAATCAATACGTTCCATTCAGCTTCACTCGGTAAATGCCAGCCCGTTGGACAAATACCTTGTACGCCGCTGGGATTGGTATTGCTGCTTGAAGCACCATTCATGGCTGCTGGCCAGTTATATAACACCCCATAGGTTTGATAATTGCTTGTAGCTTTTGCTGCTGCTATACTTGTGCCATTATAACCGTATACATAATAATGTGAGCTGTGTGAATCTGAAGACAACGGGCTTACTGATGGTAGATAAGCCAGGTTTTCTGCCATCCATACCTGGTTGCCAATTTTTACAGTTTTGTATATCCTTCCATCCCGGGAATCTGTAAACATACCGTACCCTTCGGACTTTATTTTCATTTTTAATGCCTCATAGTAATACTTACCCTTTGGATATTTAACCATGTAAGATTGGTAGGAACTTGCAGTATTAGTCTTTTTTGCATTATTCCATGAAGCTTCTTCTCTAAGATAATTAGCCTGTTTAATATATTTCCCGGTAGGATACTGCCGAATGTAGTCTTCAAAATTTCGAGTGTTCTGTGAGGCATTCCATAAAGCATCCTCTCTAAGATCATATGCCTCTTTAATATATTTACTTCGACCATATTGAGCTATGAAATTATCGTAACCTAATACCGTATTGAGTTTGTTAGTATAATTCCAAAAGTGTTCTTCATGTAATTCAATAGCTTCAATATAAAATTTTCCCTTAGGGTACTTATTTAAATAAGACCTATAAGAAT
>JAAZFJ010000314.1 GCA_012511795.1 Syntrophomonadaceae bacterium | reverse complement strand
TACCACCTCTCATTTTTTCTTTTCATCATTTGTAATTTCATATAAGTATTATTAACATTATAGTTTATTTTACCAAAAAAATAAACCCTGACGGGTTTATTCTCTCATATGTTTTTATTTTGTTTTGCCGGTTCCTCCAAAAGGTCTTTCTTTTGCTCTCTTTCTATATTTACACCCTGTATATGTATGTTGACTTCTACAACATTCAAACCTGTCATATCTTCAACTGCGTTTTTTACCTTTTCCTGGATGCTCCAAGCCACTTCTGGTATGCGATAGCCGTATTCTACTATAATAAACAGGTCAACTGCCGCTTCTTTTTCACCAACCTCTACCTTAACGCCCTTTGAGAGATTTTTTCGCCCAAGTGCTTCTGCTATGCCACCAGCTATGCCGCCACTCATGGATGTAACCCCCGGAACCTCCATTGCTGCTATCCCAGCAATAATTGCCACAACCTCATCGGTAATCTTTATTGCTCCTATTTCATTGACTTCGCTCTGTAAAATTTCTTCCATCACTTACCTCCATAGGTTAGTTACTGTGTAAATATTATAACACTTAACAAATATTCTGTAAAACTGCTGAAATAACTAGCATGTAACACTAATCTGCCTGTAACCATCAGAACATAGTTCTTATATGTATATCAGCTACTTCCACATCGGCCTGGCGTGTTACAATATCTGTAATCTGGGCTGTCTGTGAGGTGGAAAGGCTTGGCGTTTTAACAACAATATCTATACTACCATTGTCGGCAAATAGTATAAAGCTTTCTTCAAAACCCATTTTATTAATAAGGGTTTCGATTCTCACTTCCTTATCAGTGTTTTCAACAATATCCATCATTTTACTGTGGGCCTCATCCTTTATATCCACACTGGCATTTATATCCTCTGTTATAGTCCTCAAAGATTCAGTTGCTTCACTCCTGCTTTGTTCTTTGCTCATTTGAGCCTGAACAAAATAGTCGTTTGCGATTTTTGATGCAGTTATGTTTGTCTGATCATCAATGCTTCCCACCAGGTTCAGGTCAGTTTCAGTAAATTCTTCATTATAGATCTCATTATCGACATACACTGCCTCTCCTAACTTCCCCTCATTATCAGCCAGTGTGCCCTCCTGCTTGTAGCTATACTGCAGGTAGCCGGCCACTACGATTAGAAGGATCAATGCTAAAATAACTATCTGCTTTCTTTTAAATACCATCATCATTTCTGCCCCCTTTATGAAACTTCACAAATGCTCATTATATTTTTGTCCATCTTAATAAATAATATATTCAAGTCTTTATGGGTTTATATCTGTTTTTTTGAATACTTTACTTTTTCCTTTGAATCACCTCAACTTTATGCATTGGCACGTTCAACACCACTGTTACAGCTTTACATATTCTATTTCTAACTTCGACCTGATCAGCCCCCTCTGCCACAACAAGAACGCCCTTTACCTCAGGCTCAAGCTGCTTTAGCACCACAGGTTTTTTTCCCCCTGCCGGAGAATCCTCATAAACCAGTGTACTGTCGTAATCCTCCTGTCTAACTTTTCTAGAACCCCCTTCACTATCTTGTTCATCAGTGGCACTACCGCTTTTCTTAATATCATAAGCAGGTACATTTTCTTTTGAGG
>JAAZFJ010000313.1 GCA_012511795.1 Syntrophomonadaceae bacterium | reverse complement strand
TTTTTCAGGCCACCTCGTTAGTAATTGTTTAATCATGCAGATAAACCTGATCAAATAAATAAACACTGTGTAACTGTATGAAAAGTCTCCGGAAGATGCGGCATATATGAAACCGGGTGGACAGAGTCGTCCACCCCTACGATATAAAACATTTCACGTTTTGTTAATCCCCATTTGTCACGAGATATTATAATATTTCAAATTTTGTTGAGGCAAAAGACCCTGTCTGCCCAATTCTAATGATAAGGTTAGAATCTAAAATATATTAAAAGTTTTTCTGTCAAAAGCATTAGTTATTTCCATAAAATCCATGGATTTCTTTTGAATACTAAAAGCATTAATGCACAATCTATTAGTGTTGTAATTAATATTTGAAAGGAGATTTTGAATGAACCTTAATCAACAAGAATTACAAAATTTGAGACATCTTATTGGTTCACATGAGATGGCAGAAAAGAAGCTGAATTTTTATGCCGAACAATGTCAGGATTCTCAAGCCAAGCAGATGTTTAAACAAGCTGCTCAATCAGCAAGCAACACCCGCCAAAAATTGATGACATTTCTAGGATAAGGAGGAGAAACAAAAGAATGATGCATATCAGTGATAAAGAAATGGTAAATGATATTTTGTCCAACTGCAAAAGCAGCCTGACAACTTATGCCACTGCTATCGGCGAAACAGCTAATCAGGAACTTCGCCAGACACTGCAGCAGATCAGAAATTCCGACGAACAATTCCAGTACCAGCTTTTCCAATTGGCTTCCCAGAAGGGTTTCTATAAACCCGCTTCCAATGCTACGTCTCAGCAGATACAGGAAGTCAAGTCCCAGTTAAGCTAAATGTATTTAGGAAAAATGGAAGCTTTTGCTTCCATTTTTTTATACTATCAGAAAGTATAAGTTTAAAGGGGGATAGTATAAGTGCAACCACGGTTCCGCCATCGCCATAGGCTTGACGGAAGCCGGGTTTTCTTTATTTATTGCGAATATTTTCTGATAAGGCCATATCATCATTAAACATTTTCTTGTAAGTCAGGCTTACAATCAGCAGGCAGGCGATGGCTACGGCAGCTGCAATCATAATCAGTACCACAAACTGATACCTTACTGCTTCACTTGGATCCATCCCTGCCAGGATCTGACCGGTCATCATGCCTGGCAAACTAACCAGACCAACAACCATTAAGGAATTAATCGTAGGTGTCATACCGGCCTCCACCGCTTTGCGAATATAATATCTGGAGGCTTCCCAGGGAGTAGCACCGAATGCCAGCATCTGCTCAACCTGATCAATATGTGCATATATTTCACTATGCATCCTGTCAAGTGCCAGTGCCACCGCATTCATTGAGTTACCTAAAATCATGCCAAAGATGGGAATCACAATCCGGGCTGAGTACCAGGGTTCAGGTGCAATAATCAGTACCACAACGATAATGCCAACTAAAAAAGTGCTGGCTGTCAGGGTAAGGAAAGAAGATATAGAAGGATTAAATGCAATTTTGGTTACACGCCTGGTTGCTTCCCGGCTGGCAATGAAGCTCATAAGTAAAATAATAGCGATTATGATCAAAAGATTGTTAAGCTCAAAAATAAAGGTCAGCAGATAGCCGATCAGCATTAATTGGATAAATGCTCGGAAAGTACCCCAAAGTAATGATTTGAACAACCCCAGTTTCATCAACATTGAAACCAGGCCGGTGATCAAAACCAGAACCAGGCTTAATATCAATTGCCAGTTGGAAATAGGAATATAGCCGCTATCCATAGTTAAACTGCCTTTCTAATGGGACAATGCAAGATCTCCTGATAATTCAGGTGTTTTAAATCTTCTTCCTGATGGGAGACAATAATCGCTGCCCGGTTTTGTTCTTTTACCCATTCATCAATGGTTTCAAGAGTTATAATTCTGGTTTCATTGTCCAGAAAAGCGGTGGGTTCATCTAAAAGCAGTATATCCGGTTCAGTAATCAAAGCTCTTATCAAGGCCACCCGGGCAGCTTCACCCCCTGAAAGAGTCTTGGCTTCCTGACTTAGCATCTGGGAAGGCAACCCTGTTTTATCCATATAATAAAGTATCAGTTCAGTGTTGACCTTTTTCCCTTTATTATTTTTCAAAGAAAAAGGCAGCATAAGGTTTTCCTTTATCGATCCCGGAAAGATTATCGGTTTTTGGCTTACAAATTGAATTTCACTTCGCCACTGAACCGGAGAATATGCCAACCAATTTTTATCATGCCAATAAACTTCCCCGCTGTCAGGTTTCATTAATCTCGCTAAAATTTTAAGCAAAGTGCTTTTGCCGGAACCCGAGGGACCGGTCACAATTAAAATACTACCCGCCTCCACCTCTGCGGATTCTTCTAAATACCTGTTTGTATCAAATTGGCGATAAATTTTTTCGAAACGGAAAAAGCTTCCGGATTTTGTTTCCACTTACTAAACTCCTGAGTTTTCTTTTATCATACTCTTAAAAAAGTAATTAAGGCAGACCGAGCAAAAAAAGTAGGCCGAGGCACGAACAAGCACCGCAATTCAGGTGAAATAAGGAGCAGGGACACACCTCATTAAAAAAAGGAATGCCCCTTAGTATAACATTGACCAGTCGGGGCTTGTGATGTAAGGGATATTTGCTTGTTTTGACGGTCCGGGGGATTATGATCAATGAGACTTTTCACTTCTGCTTCCAGTCCTTTTATAACCACGCTGTTTTTTTCTTTCCTGCTTATAATTAATGAACGCTTCATATACCTCATCGGCATTATTGATTGGGACTTCAACATATGAAGTACTCCTTTGGATCTCAATATCTCCAATCTGATGCTTAGATAATTTGGTTCTTTCAACCAGAAAATCTACCAGACGGCGTGGGTAAAAGCCCTGCGCTTTCCCGACAGGCACCTCAATATGTGCAGTACTACTGCTGCCGGTATCTATATCAGTCATTTCCATTTCGGGACTATCGGCGATGATCATTTTCAAAGCTGCAGCCATCATTTTTTGTGCATCATAATCAGCAAGGATCCGCCCAGCTAAATCGTTTAATGCTTCAACCGGTTCTTCTCCGGCTTTTACAAGCTTTTCGATCAATACTTTTTCCTGTTGTTCGATGGCTTCCGCCAAGGTGGGCAGTATCGCCTGATCAATGCTTTTTCCTATATGCCGTTCAATGGTTCTAAGCAGCCTTATTTGAGCAGGTTCAACCAGGGTGATGGCGATACCGCCACGTCCTGCTCTACCGGTCCTTCCTATGCGATGGATGTAAGAATCCGGATCTTCAGGTATATCAAAGTTAAATACATGTGTAACCAAATCAATATCAAGCCCGCGTGCGGCCAGATCTGTTGCGATCAGTACTTTGATATCCCCATTGCGGAACCCATTCATTATATGATCACGTTCTCTTTGTGACATGTCACCATGGAGACCGTCACTCTTGTAACCACGGCTGTTTAAAAGCTGTACCAATTCGTCCACTCGCCTTTTTGTGCGGCAGAATACCAAGCTTACCGTTGGCTGCTCGAAATCAAAAATGCGGCAAAGAGTCTCGATCTTTGTTTTGTTGCTGACCCGATAGAAACGCTGTTCTACTGCAGACACAGTTTTAAATTCTGGCTCTATAAGCACTATTTCCGGATCATTCATAAATTTTTGCCCTAAATTACGAATTTCATCTGCCAGAGTAGCAGAGAAAAGAAAGGTCTGCCGGTTAACCGGGCACTGTTTCAATATTCTTTCAATGTCAGGCAGAAATCCCATATCCAGCATCTCGTCTGCTTCGTCCAATACTACGAATTTCAGATGCTTAAGACTGATGGTCTGGCGTGATAAATGATCCAGTAAACGACCGGGTGTTCCCACAATTACTTCCGGATTTCTGCGTAGTAATTTAAGCTGAATATCAATTGATTGGCCCCCATAAACAGGTACCACTGTAATGTGCAGTCCTCTGCCTAAAGAAGCAATTTCTTTGGCAACCTGCACTGCCAGTTCCCGGGTAGGGCACATAATAAGTGCCTGAGAGGCCTCTCCTTTTTTTATACTGTTCAAAATAGGTATGCCAAAGGAAGCAGTTTTGCCCGTGCCGGTTTGGGCCTGCCCCATTACATCATAGCCTTTAATTGCAATTGGTATGGTCTGGCTTTGAATGGGGGTTGGTTTTTCGTATCCTTTTTCTTCTATCATGATCAATAGTTCTTCCTTAAGGCCCATTTGTCCAAAACTTGTTTTTTCCAAATCATGTTCTCCTTCTTTTTTTATACGGCCTTTTTACTATAGCATAAAAGCCCTGTAACAATGAATAAAAATTAGTTTTCAAAATCAATAAAACTGTCATAGAAAAATTAAACATCAGTAAATATAGGTTAAGTAAATTTTTCACTGACAAGGGGGAACTTATGCAAAAAAGTAATTTTCTAATCAATGTTCTGATAGTTTTTTGGGTACTGGTTTTTATCCATACCAATCATGTACAAGCTCAGGAGGTTAAGATTTTAGATATCATCCCATCGCACAATCAACAAAATATTGTATCCCTGACCTTTGATGATAAAGAAGCTTTACTGAATGTCAAACCATTTATAAACCAAGAAGGACAGTCTATGATTTTGGCCGATGAACTGGCTGCTTTATTAGAATTACAGTTAGACTGGGTAGATAATAATCAGCTGCAGCTGACCCGGGGTGACAAAGTGATCTCCTTTCGTGCCAACGAATATTTTTATTTAAGAAATGACGATATTATCGCAATGGAAACTTCGCCTCTCAAAAATAACGCCGGGTTTTTCATCCCACTGCGCCAGACTGCTGAAGAATTTGGCATGACAGTAAAATACAATGCCGATACCCGAACGGTAATGCTTTATAGTCAGCCCCCCAAAACAGATGAAAAAGAACCCGTTTTCACCATCAATTTTCCCCAGGACCTTGGCCCCTGGGGGGAAATTCCCCCAGGTTCAGAATTGGCGCAGTTATGGAGCGGTTATAATGTATTGGGAGGTTATTATACAAATTTAAATAACAGTCCGCCAAACCGCACCAATAATATTATTCTGGCCTGCAGGCAAATTAATGGCCATATTCTTAAACCTGGCGAAGTTTTTACTTTTAACGGACAGGTAGGACAAAGGACTGCTGAAAAAGGTTACCTTTCTGCCAGTATTTTTATAGGCCGTAAAGTAGTTCCGGGAATAGGAGGAGGCATATGCCAGCTTTCCAGCACTTTGTACAATGCAGCTTTGGAAACAGGCCTGGAAATCGTGGAAAGACATCCCCATACCTTGCCGGTTAGTTATATAGCCGCCGGGCGTGATGCAACAATTTTATGGGGTGGAGCAGATTTTAAATTCAGAAATAACCAGGATTTTAATTTGAAAGTATTAACTGATGTATATGGGAATTATGTTGTAGCATTGCTGGCAATTGAATAGAATTATTTTATAGCATTATAAAAGGGGGTGACCAGGTTGTTCAGACGAGAAACCTTAATAAAAGATATTTTAATAAAAGCACCTGGGTCCCAGAATCTGCTGATGGATCTGGGTGTTCGGTGCCTTGGCTGATCTGCAGCCTGGATGACCCTTGAGCAGGCTGCCCAGGGTAAAAATGTAGATTTGGATAAATTGCTGGCTCAATTGGAGACTATGAAAAACGTTTAGACCCTATAAATAACTTTTGATGAAGGATCCCGAACATTAAGCGGGATCTTTTTGTATATTGTACGAAAATCTAGGAATAATTAGTAGTAATTGATTATACATTTCATTTAGTGGAAAAGCACTCAAGCATATTGCAGCTAAATTGAGGTATTTTTATGTTTGCTTGTAAAGATAACTTTTGTATAGGAATTAATTATTGGCCAATAAAGAAGGCTATGTATTGGTGGCGTAACTTTGAAAGAACTGAAGTTGAGCAGGATTTTACCACCTTAGCCAGTAATAAATTTAAGCTGGTTCGTATTTTTCTCACCTGGGAAGATTTTCAGCCCCAGCCCGATCTGGTATCTAAAATTGCCCTGGAAAATTTATTATGGACCGCTGATTGTGCCGAAAGAAATTCTTTGCAGCTTATCCCCACTTTTTTTTGCGGCCATATGAGTGGAGTAAATTGGCTGCCTTACTGGATGATCGAAGACAAAAACGATAATCATTCACGTTTTCGAATTTTTTGCCAGACCTCTTATAAAACAGGCAAAATAAAAAACTACTATGCTGACAATGAACTGATTCTGGCCCAATGTGAACAAATTACTGCCGTAGTTAAAATGCTATGTGATCATCCCGGGGTTCATAGTTATGATCTGGGTAATGAAGCATCAAATCTGGCAATTCCTGAAAGCAGGAAGCAGGGGCGCAATTGGCTGGATAAAATGGTTTCTGCAGTGAAAAACATCACTCCTGCTCCGGTGACCTTCGGGATGCATGCCGAAGACCTGGAAGAGGACCGCAATTTGTGGCCTCAGGATGCTGCTGAATTTTGTGATTACCTTTGTATGCACGCTTATCCCTTCTATTTATCCTGGTTAAAAGATCCTTTTGATTATATGATCGTGCCGTTCCTAACCATTATTACCGAGTGGCTGAGCCAAAAGCCGGTCTTTATGCAGGAGTTTGGCCTGCCCACTTTGCCAGTGATCCACCCGTTGCTGCCTGAAAATGACCGGTTTAAGATGAAGAGCCCCTTGTGGGATGAAAAACAAGCCGCATTATATTATGAAAAAACTTTAACCGCCCTTTGTCAGCAAAAGGTACCTGCTGCCCTGTCCTGGTGCTTCGCCGATTATTCCCCTTATTTCTGGGATTTGCCTCCCCTGAAGGAAAACCATCATGAGCGGTATTTCGGTTTGTTCCGTCATGATGGCAGCCCTAAAGAAGCCGTTGGGGTTATAAAGGAAGGCACCTGGCAAAAAGATTCTCCCGGTATTAATAACGGCCAGGATTTTCTGCTTGATATTCAGCGAGATAATTTTTACCGGGATCCGCGTAAAAACCTTGCTGATATGTTTGCAGCTTACAAAGCCGGACTCAAAGCGGGCGTATCATAATGAAAATTGCGATCTTGTCTCCCGTTGCTTGGAGGACTCCCCCAAGACATTACGGACCCTGGGAAAGATTTGTCTCACTGCTTAGTGAAGGTTTAATAGTAAGAGGTCTGGATGTTACTGTTTTTGCCACTGGTGATTCACTGACAACCGGGAAATTAGAATGGATATGTGAAAGGCCTTATGAAGAAAACCCTAAGCTTGATGCCAAAGTTTGTGAAGCCTTGCATATCGGTTATTTCTTTGAATCTGCACCTGCATTTGACCTGCTCCATAATAATTTCGATTTCCTTCCCCTGGCCTTCAGCCGCCTGGTAAATAAACCGATGCTGACCACGATTCATGGTTTCTCTTCGGATAAGATCTTACCGGTTTATAAAAAGTATAATCACTGCAATTATTATGTTTCCATCAGTGATGCAGACAGAAGCCCGCGCTTAAATTACCTGGCAACCATTTATCACGGCATTGATGTCAGTGAATTTGATTTTCAGGAGGATCATGGCAGTTATTTGCTTTATTTTGGCCGCATACACCCTGATAAAGGGACTGCAGCAGCCATTGCTATCGCACAAAAAACTAAAATGCCGCTGAAAATCGCCGGTATTATTCAGGATAAAAATTATTTTAATGAGCGGGTGCTTCCTTATATTGACAACCAGCAAATCGTTTATTTGGGTTCGGTGGGGCCTGAAGAGCGCAACAAATTGCTGGGCGGTGCATATGCTCTCCTTCATCCCATCGACTTTGACGAACCTTTTGGACTGAGTGTGATAGAAGCAATGGCCTGCGGCACACCAGTTATCGCTTATAATCGGGGTTCCATGCCAGAAGTGATCAAAGATGGTGAAACCGGATTTCTGATGGAAAATGTTGAAGATGCCACAGAACGCATAAAAGATATCCCTCGTCTCAGCCGGCAAAACTGCCGAAGCTGGGTGGAGTCTAATTTCAGCCAGGAAATCATGGTAGATAAATATATTCAAATTTACCGTCAAATATTAAATAACACCCTTTAGGACTTACCAATTACATCAGTCCCAAAGGGTGTAATAATTCTTTCGACTGCTTATTCAGTCAAGAAAAATACCGAATAGGTTCCAGCTCCAACATGGGAACCGATAACAGCACCTATTTCTGATATCACGAATTTTTCACAGCCAAAGCGTTCTTTTATCACATTTTTCAGTTCCAGGGCTCCCTCCAGGTCATAGGAATAACTAATACCGATCGTCTGGTTTATTAGATCAGCACCTCTTTCCTCCATCAAATCCAGGAGCCTTCTTTTACCCTTTTTAAGGCCATGAGCTTTTTCCAGCGGAACTATTTTGCCATCCACAAAATGCAGCAGCAATTTGATATTTAAAAGGTTTCCTAAAGCTGCTGCGGTACTGCTGACCCTGCCTCCCCTTTTCAGCATCTCAAAACTGCCGACAATAAAGATGTGCTGGATCCTTTTAATATTATCTTTTATCTCTGCAATGATCTGTTCTTTACTCATACCTTGGGCAGCTGCTTCTGCAGCCCTGATTACAGTTAAGCCGTAGCCTACTGATGCACTTTTCGTATCAATAACAGTTATGCGTTTAGCATCCACCATGTCCCTTGCCATGCAGGCTGCCTGATAGGTGCCGCTGAGCCCTGATGAAAAGGCCACATAAATGATTTCATCATCGGTTTCATCTATTACTCTTTGAAACTCCTGCTGAAAATCACCTATGGATACCTGTGAAGTAGTAGGCATTATTCCCGGCGCGGAAATCATTTTATAGAATTCAGTAGGACTCAGATTCATTCTGTCGTGGTATATTTTGTCCTTGATCGTAACTGTCAGGTAAAATACCTTTACATTGAGACTTTTGAGTAGTTCCATATCCAAATCACAAGCATTGTCTGCATAAATACGAATATTGCTCATTTATAGCCCTCCCCAGAATATAATCCTTACCTCAACAAAATTTTACTATAAGTAATAGGTTATAGACAACCACGTGTACATAATATCCCCCTGTTTATTTTTATGGTTTCAGGTAGGATTTCAAAGGTATGAAAGAGAATAAATAATTATCCTGATATATTTTATTCTTCTTTAGGAGTGCTTAGAATTGAAAAACGACCTGGTAATAATTGGGGGCGTTACAGCGGGTATCAGCAGTGCTGTGAAAGCCAAATTATATAATCCTGAGATAAAAGTTACAGTCTTTACAGAAGAAAAACATATCTCCTACGCAGGTTCGGGATTACCATATTTTATTGGCGACAAAAATTTGCCCAATGAAAAGCTCATGTCAAGCTCTATTGTGCAATTTGGCCTCCAGGATATTAATATTAAAACTGCCACTCGCGCCATCAGCATCAATCCGGAGCGAAAAAAAATAATGCTTGAAGATTTGCAGACTCGCCGAAAATATCTCCGCAGCTATGACCGGCTGATTATTGCCACCGGTGCAAAGCCTAATATACCACAAGTGGCAGGTAATAACCTGAAAGGGATCTTTGCTCTGCGCAATATTGACAACAGTCTGGCAATACGTCAGTATTTTCTGGAGCAAAAACCAAAAAGAGCTTTGGTTATAGGAGCAGGATATATCGGTCTGGAAATGATCGAGAATCTCCTGGAATATAACTGTCAGGTAACCATCATAGAAAAAGCTTCTCATATTATTCCTAATATGGATTCAGATATGGCTTCATTTGTTGAGGACTATCTGGAATCCAGAGGAGTATCTGTTTTTACCGATACTGCTGTCAATGAATTTCGCGGCCGCACAACGGTTAAGGAAGTTATTACCGACAAATTAAGTATACCTGCTGATTTTGTCCTTTTAAGTACCGGTGTAGTACCAAATATGGAATTAGCAGAAGAAGCAGGAATTGAACTGGGGGTAAATAATGCCATAAAAGTTAATGAAAAAATGGAAACCAGCTTAAATGATATTTTTGCTGCAGGTGATTGTGTTTCAACCCGCCATCTGGTATCAGGCCGGGAAGTATATTTACCCATGGGCTCAACAGCTGACAAACAGGGCAAAGTAGCCGGCGAAAATGCTGCCGGCGGCAATGCAGTATTTAAAGGAGTTCTGGGTACCGGCATTGCCCGGGTATTGGATATGGAATTTTCCCGCAGCGGACTCCATGAAGAAGAATGTATTAAACTGGGCATTGAATTTATTTCCCGTAAAGTTGCTGCAAAAACCGCTGCATTATATAGCCCGGGCTCAGGTGATATGAATCTTAAGCTGATAGCCGAAAAAAATTCCGGCCGGCTTATCGGTGCTCAGATAATAGGTTATGCAGGTGCAGCAAGACGTATTGATATGTTAGCAACCGCCATAACCATCAATGCCACCGTTAATTCACTCATTGATATGGATCTGGCCTATAGTTCGCATTTCAGTCCTAATTGGGACCCAGTCCTGGCCGCACTTAATCAATTCTGATTTAACCCGTTCGGTTAATTTTCCCTGAAATAATATTACCCTTCATAATTTTAATTTTTTGATTATTTAAATTAAAGGAAACTGACAATTTAAGTAGTATATATATTATAGAGATATTTATTAACAGTACCATTTTTTACGGGGGGTGAAATTGTACTCAATTGGATTGGTAGACTAGCCTATCAAAACTAATAATTAAAAAGGAGTGAAGGATTAATGAAAATTTCAGGTAAAACGGCGATTGTTACCGGTGGCGCTTCCGGTTTGGGAGAGGCAGCAGTTGAACGTTTACATGCAGCAGGAGCAAATGTAGTTATTGCTGACCTTAATGAGGAAAAAGGCAATGCCCTTGCAGCTAAATTAGGTGACAGAGCAATTTTTGCGAAATGTAATGTTACAGTTACCGAAGATGTTGTGGCTACTGTCAATCTGGCAGTAGAAAAATTCGGTGCTCTTAATATTCTCGTTAATAATGCCGGTATGGGCAGTGCAGGAAGAACCTTTGGCAAAACCGGCCCCTGGAATATTGAATGGTTCAAGATGGTGGTAGATGTAAACCTCACCGGTGCTTTCAATATGCTCAGCAATGCTGCTTTTGCTATGGATAAGAATGAGCCTGAAGATGGTGAAAAAGGTGTTATTATCAATGTAGCTTCCGTAGCTGCATTTGATGGCCAAATCGGTCAGGCTGCCTACTCTGCTACCAAAGGCGGAGTTCATGCCATGACTCTTCCGATTGCCAGAGACCTTTCCAGACACTTGATTCGTGTCAACACCATTGCACCTGGAACCTTTGATACACCAATGCTGGCTCAGCTGCCCCAGGCTGCCCGTGATTCCCTGGCTGCATCGATTCCGATGCCGCAGAGACTTGGTAAGCCTGAAGAGTTTGCACATCTGGTACAGGCAATTGTAGAAAATACATTTATCAATGCTGAAACCATTCGTCTTGACGGCGCCATCCGCATGGCTCCCAAATAGGATTTATTCAAGTTTATAAAAAGCACCGCCTTTTACAGGCGGTGCTTTGATTTTGTCAAAGAAGTTGGCAGACCGGACAAAAAAAGTGAAGGTCGAGGCACGAGCAAGCCCCGTAATTGAGGCGTACTAAGGTACGTTGATTGAGCGGGGCTTGTGATGTAACAATGATATTCGCTTTTTTTTGACGGTCTGAAAGCACCGCCTCCAACAGGCGGTGCTTTTGTTCTTATCATTTTTTATTAACCAACCTAGTCTTTTTTATTGGTTTTGGTCCAAATCTTAAATTCTTCAGCAGACTTAACTAATTCATCCCTGAAATCAGGATGGGCAATAGAAATAAGTAATTCTGCCCTTTCCCAGGTAGGTTTGGAGCGCAGCCTTATTGCTCCATATTCGGTAACGATAAAATCAACCATTTGCCGGGGAATGGTTGTAATAGAACCCGGAGAAAAGGTGGGAACGATTCTGGATTTAATATTCCCCTCAGAATCTTTAAAAGTGGAAGACAGGCAAATGAAGCTTTTACCGTCTTTAGACCATTGGGCACCCAGCACGAAATCCCACATGCCTCCATTGCCGGAAATTTGTACAGGGCCCATGCTTTCAGCATTAACCTGGGAGTAGATATCGATTTGTACAGCATTATTGATTGATATAAACTTGTCCAGCTTGGCGATGACTCTGGGGTCATTTGTATAGTCTACATTGTAAGACACACAAGCTGGATTATTATTCATATAGTCATACATTCTCTGACTGCCGATGGCAAAAGTGTATGCGGTGCGGAAACGGTCGATTTGTTTGGCTGCCCCATTCATACGTCCCGACTCCATCATATCCACATAAGCATCAACAAACATTTCGGTGTGGCCGCCCAGATCCTTCAGGTCAGAGCTGGCTATGGCCTTGCCTACTGCCCCGGGCATACCGCCAATTCCCAACTGGATACAGGAACCATCTTCAACATATTTCATGATATGAGCAGCAACAGCTTTATCAATATCATTTGGTTCTACACCTGGTAAATCAGGTAAAGTCTGATCTTCAGGGGCTTCAACAATATAATCCACCTGGGAAATATGTACTGATTCCTCAGCCCCCCCCAGACAAACCGGCATATTCTTATTGACTTCCAGGATCACTATATTACCCATTTCTATTTTGGCCAGTGTCTCTGAGTTTTGCGGCCCCAGGTTAAAATAGCCATGTTCGTCCATAGGGCAGACTCTGCAGATGACCACATTACGTTGATGAGCTATTCTGTCCCGGTAAAGCGATGGAGCCTGATGGTAAAGAATTGGAGAATAATAACACAGCCCAAATGATTGCAAAATACGGGAAACTTTACTGAACTGCCAGTCATGATAGATAAAACTGCCTTTAGCTTTCGCTGTTTCTGGCACCGGCGGGATAGTTACCGCAGAGTAAATACTAACATCTTGCA
>JAAZFJ010000312.1 GCA_012511795.1 Syntrophomonadaceae bacterium | reverse complement strand
CTTGATCAAGCCTATCTATCAAAGGGAAAACCAATATTCCCAAGGGGTAAAAGTAGCACATCTTAACCAAATACGGGCACAGGGTAAATACATCGCCACCTGCGAAGGAGACGACTTCTGGACTGATACATATAAATTACAGAAGCAAGTGGATTACATGGAAAAACATCCGGAATGCAGCTTATGTGTGCATGCTTCCTATAGGGTCACTCCGGGTAAAAAGAAACTGGCGAAAATGATACGGCCTGACACCGTAAGCAGAATATTTACCGTGGAAGAAATTATTTTGGGCGGCGGAAATTTCTTCGCCACCAGTTCCCTCTTTTATCCTGCCGTCCTCAACCGGGAAAGGCCGGATTTTATGGGTAAAGCACCGGTGGGAGATGTTCCCCGGCTCATATTTTGTGCCCTGAAAGGAACCGTGTATTATATCGATGAAGTGATGTCAGCCTATCGTGTAGCTGTACCGGGATCCTGGGATCAGCGTATGGCAGCCAGCCCGGAAAAACGTGCGGCCGTGTATAAAAATCTCGCCCGGATGTATCATGAGATCAATCGCTACTCCGCATATCAATATGACAGTGCCATAAAAAAGCAAATGCAGATCTTCATGCTGATGCAGGGAAGTCTTAAAGATTTTAAAACCGGGGAACTGAAAGAATTATATCATGCTCTTCCTTTAGCCACAAAAATCAAACTGTACATCAAACAGCGCTTCCCGGGTATAGTTAATCTTTGGCTCCACGTTAAACCTTATTTCTTAAAATAACCCGGTGGATTTTAAACAGTAAGAAAAGGGGAGTTTATGAATGATAAAAAGGGCGGCTGAAAAATTTATAAAATTGATCATGTTCAAACGAGGTTACTCGTCGTATTTTGCATTGATAGCCTTCAAAAAGCACTGGGAAGATTTCAGCAAAAACCCCACTACTTCCTGGCGGCAGAAAATTTGGGCCCAGCGGCGGGGCTTCCATTCCAGCAAAATATCCGTATACGGACTGACTGAGGAGAACTGGCGGGATTATGTGCCGGATTTTGCTTACCTTAAGATGCACCCAATCAATGGTTCCTACAGCCATTGGATCGACGATAAACTCACCATCAGGTACCTTTTGGCTCCTTTTCAAGAATATCTGCCGGACTATTACTGCCAGATCAACAACGGACAGGTGGTGGCTTTGCCGGACGCGACGCCCGGGTTTGCAGCTGATATTGCAGGAGTCCTGACTCTTTTGCAAGAAGTTGGGGACCTGGCTGTAAAGCCGGCCGCCGGAACCAAAGGCATAGGCTTTTTTAAAATTTCTTATGACGACAGGAGCTATTTTATCAACCAAGTGGAAAAACAGCCGGAAGAGATACATAAATTACTGCAGCAGTTGCAGGGATACATTGTGACCGAATATCTGCCTGCCCATTCATCATTAGGCAGGATCTACCCCCATGCGGCCAATTCTGTAAGGGTGCATGTGATCAATGATGTAGGCAGTGACCCCCTGCTGGCCTGTGCCTATATAAAATTCGGCACAGCGGAGTCCGGTGTGGTGGATAATACTTCCGCAGGAGGCGTAATCGCGGAGATCGATATTGCCAGCGGAAAGTTTTCCAACGGCCTGGTATATGG
>JAAZFJ010000311.1 GCA_012511795.1 Syntrophomonadaceae bacterium | reverse complement strand
CAAACCGCTCCGGTTAATCCAAAAACAACTAAATACATAAGGCCTACAGCATAACTGCCGCTGAGTTGGATTAATAACCCAATAATTACAGGTGCAGCAGCAGATACTAAATTTGCTAATCCATTAACCATTCCAGTGCCTGTTCCCATGAGATGGGATGGAAATACTGACTGGACAATGGTCCAAATAGGTGCATAAAAAAGCTGATTAAAAATTGGAGCAGACACAACCAGCATTGCAGATAATCCATTTGACGGTATGATTGCGGCCAGTAAAATGAAAACAGCCGCTCCTGTCAGGCCCAAGACACCAAAAATTGAACGTTTGGCTAACCGGTCTGACAAAACTCCGCCTATGGCAACACCTGAAGCTGCTGCCCCATACGGAATCGCTGCCACCCACCCCAGTGATTCCAAAGAAAACCCGCGGGCTATCATCAAATACTGCGGCACCCAGGTTACAATCCCCCACCAAATTGACAAATAGGCACTATAGGCAATGGTAATATACCAAAAGTTAGCTGACTTTAAAATTGGCATCATATCATTTAAGCCTCCGGAATTAACCGAAAGCTTTTTGCCTATTGGTACACACTCCGCCAGATACTTCTGCTCTTCCTTGCCTATATAGCGGTTTTGCCGGGGATCATCACTTACCATGCCATTAAAAAGAGGTATTAAAAACAAAACTCCCAGAAATCCCGCCAGGAACAGAATATATTCCCAGCCCCAATGACCAATAAGATAAGTAAACAACGGCACTGCAAGCAGCGGCCCAATACATCCGGCGCCATATATAGCATTGGCTTTGCCGCGTTCTTCAGGGGGAAACCAATTCTTAACGATGATGCTTTGAGTTGGATAGTGAATTCCCTGGCCGACTCCAATCAATACTCTTGAGCATAGAATAACCGCAAAGCTGGCAGCCAAGGCGCCCATAAACAAAGCAGCAGCCGCTATAATAAGACCTAGAAGCATAGCTTTCCGAGGACCCAACAAATCCCCGATAGGGGCACCGATAACATTGCTCAATGCATATGGAATCAGAAATAAGGTCATCAAAAGTCCTTGTTTTGCTGACTCCCCGATAATACCCATATCAGCCAGGAAACGTTCGTCCACCAGTAATATTCCTATGTTAACTCTTTGTAAATAAACAACTATCCAAATAAAAAACAGAATAGAAACTACCAGATAACGATAAGGTATTTTCCGGATCAAAATATCAGGCATAACTCTCTCCAGTTTCTTTAATAAATTGCAATAGATTGGCCGGGAATTTTCCCGGCCAGCCAATCTTATTTTTCAGTAAGAAGGTTTTGCTAATTGGTAACACCATCTCTTAGCATACCAATTTGCCGGTAGCCCTTGGCTTCAGCCAATGATTGCTTTCTGCCGCTGGCCACTTCAAGAATCAGTTCAAACATTTCCCGGGCAGCTGCATCGAAATCTTTTCCTTCGACAACTGCCCCGGCATTAAAGTCGATCCAGTCCTTTTTACGGTTGGACATGGTACTGTTTGATCCCATTCTGATCAATGGTACTGCAAAACCACTGGGGGTTCCCCGGCCGGTGGTAAATACAGTTAAAACTGCGCCGGCTGCTTCCTGATTGGTTATGCCTACTATATCATTGCCAGGACCGCTGATCAGATTAAAGCCTTTGGTTTTCACGGTCTCACCATATTTCAAAACATCTGTTACAATAGCCTGGCCGCCCTTCTGGGTACAGCCCAGGGATTTTTCTTCCAAGGTGGAAATGCCCCCTGCCATATTGCCCTGGGTAGGATTATCGTAGATAACCTGGCCATATTTCTTAAAATAATTCTTATAATCATTGATAAGTGCAACGATTTTATTAAATACTTCTTCATCAGCAGCTCTATTCATAAGGATGTGCTCTGCGCCAAACATTTCAGGCACTTCTGTCATAATAACGGTACCGCCAAAATCGGTAATAATATCAGTTACTCTGCCCAAAACTGCATTAGCGGTAATACCGGAAAAACCATCTGAACCACCGCAGTTAACTGCCATTACCAGTTCAGAAACCGACAGTGTTTCACGTTTAAATGAGGCAGCATATTCATAAAGCTGGTCGATCAATTCCATGCCAACAGCTATTTCATCTTCGACTTCCTGGCTGATCATGGTCTTTATCCTTTGCGTATTAAAATCGCCTAATACCGGCAGGAAAGCGTCCATAGAGTTTACTTCGCAACCCAGGCTTACCAGCAAAGTTCCGGCAGCATTTGGATGCTTGGCTAAATTTGCCAGAATCTTTTGGGTGTTAAGCAAATCTTCTCCCATCTGGCTGCAGCCATTGGGATGTGTCAATGCATAAAACCCATCAAAATTTTCGGTACGGGGGTATTTTTGATTAGCCAGTTCAACTATTCTTTGAACAGGACCATTAGCGCAAAATACAGTGGGAATGACCCATATTTCATTGCGAATACCAACTTTGCCGTCTGGTCGGCGATAGCCGTCAAAAACAGGCATTTCTCCCGTTACCTCTACAGGTTTCAGGTTAGGCTGGTAACTGTATTCAACCAAATCGGAAAGATTGGTCTTAACATTGTGGGTATGCACATACTGACCCACTTCAATATCCTCTGTTGTGTGGCCAATAGGATTACCATAGCGAACTACATTTTCTCCGGTTTTAATATATTTGGTGGCAATTTTATGTCCCATGGGGATGTCACTGAGAAGTGTAATCTTTTGGCCATGGTCTTCCACAGTCGTCCCCTTTGTCAACTGACTGACGGCAATAACCACATTGTCTTCTTCATGAACTCTTAAAACATCTACCACTTTTACCAGTCCTCCGTTCTTATTTTACTGTTTCCTTAATACCTGCGAATTTGCCAGATTCAAAGGTCTGTCTCCGGTCAAGACCCGGTATATTTCCTGAGCCGCCTGCTGCTGCAGACTGTCCTGGGCTTCTTCAGTGTACCATGCTGAATGGGGTGTAATGATCACATTGGGCAATGTTAATAAATCATTATCAGGGTTTATGGGTTCTTTTTCGCTGACATCAAGCCCGGCTCCGGCTATCTGATGGTTCTCCAACGCTTTTGCCAATGCTGCTTCATCAACCAGAGCCCCTCTGGCAGTATTAATTAGAATACCTGTATTTTTCATCTTCATTAAGGTATCTTCATTTATCAGATGAATCGTCTGTTCTGTAACCGGCACATGCAGTGACAAAACATCAGATAAGCCTAACAGGGTATCAAAGTCCACCAGTTCTACACCATATGATCTGGCTATTTCAGTGTCAACATAAGGGTCATAAGCAATAGGCCGCATTCCAAACACCTTAGCCTTAGTCGCTGCCATACGGGCAATATTTCCAAATCCGACCAGGCCTAAGGTTTTACCGCGCAGACGATACAAGGGCTTGGCCATCTTGTAATCCCATTTTCCTTCATGCACTAATTGATTTAGCTGGGTAATTTTACGTACACAATTAAGCATTAATGCCATGACATGATCTGCTATGTCTTCCAAGCCATAATCAGGAATATTCGCCACCATGATACCATGTTCAGTGGCTGCCGCCAGATCGATACAATCAAGGCCTACTCCATAACGGACGATTGCCCGGCATTTTTTCATATGAGCCATTACATTACGAGTAATTTGGGCATATTGTACCAGTATTGCATCAGCATCATGAACAGCAGCAATTAAATCCTCTTCATTCCGGCAGTGACATTTAATAAATTCTGCATCTAATTTGGTCAATGTCTGCTCTTCCCAGTAAAGTGAATCATATTCATAATCAGTGATGACTACCTTTAATTTTGTCATTAGTCAATACTCCTAACACGTTCACAGATTTGTCCCTTATTTAATTATAAAAGATTAATAAAATACATTTAGCTGTTTCGTAGCAAAATACTCAACTATATAGTGGATGTTGAAAAGTAATCTACAAAGTATGAAACAATAAAATTCAATTTATAAATTTTTATATTAAAAGGCTGCCAGAAAAAGCTTAGGGTTAAGAACATAAGAACCGGAAGTTGTGACCGGGGAGACACACACCAAGTACGCCGGTCAACATTCTTCCGGTTTTATTCTGCTATTTGACAGCCAAATCCATAACCTGGTGCCTAATTAGGATGGCTTGACTTATGATCATTATAAGTATTTTATAATATATTTTTAAGGTTAATTTCTTCCTTGATTGGCAGATGTTCGATCATCAGTTTTAATTCAGATAACTGCCCTAAAGACAGGGGTTTATTTTCACTTTCCACAAAGGCCTTAGCCTTGGCCAAAGAAAATTCTATATTGTCCATTTCCTGATGATCCAAAAATACCGGCCACCACTTGGCACTTTGCTGCCAGGTATTTTCAAGCATCCTGGTCTTGTTTTCAGCATCATCCCAGCTTTCCTGTTCTATATCCCGGCATATTTCCTCTATCTGCAACCCTAATTTATCACTGGAGGTTTGCAGATAACCATTTGTCCATATTCCTGTTCCGATTAAAAGGATCAGTGCGATCAGTATCGATATTAACATTCTCATTGCTTTTGACCTGCTCTTTATTGTTTGTTTTGAATAAATAGTTTACCCTGAGAGTCGATATTGGCAAAAAAAACTTTTTTATAGGTTGTACCTGCCTTATGAAACTCGTTCTCGAGCCATTCAATATCACGTTTTATTTTCTTTAAGTTTTCATGAAATAATCTGCCATCGGCAACTAAAGTGATCGGCAGTCCTTCAGATTGAGGGTTTATTCCCATGTCTTTCGGCTGCACGGGCCTTTTATCCGGTTTTAATATTACACTTAGATTGCCGTTGGTTTCTAATATGGCAAATTCAACATCAGCTATATTAGTCACATTTTTTCCCCGTAACTGTTCCAATAAATCATTGATGTTATAACGCATTTTGCGCATGTCTTCTTCCATTATTTTTGCGTTCTCAATTACTATAGTTGGTTTACCGTTGATAACAGCCCTGGCCCTTTCGCTTTTTAAGGAAATAAATGACAGGGTCACGTGGGCAGCAAACAGAACAAAAATCGGAATCAACCCGTTGATCACTGGAATGGTGGTATTTTGCATAGGAATCGCTGCCAGTTCTGAAATCATAATAATGATAACCAGTTCATAGGGCTGCAGCTGCCCCACCTCACGTTTGCCCATCAGGCGAAGAAAAATTACCACTGCCAGATAAAGGATCAGGGTGCGGATAATGATTAGATTCATTTAAATCTCCCTCATATTGCTGTTGTTGAATACATTAAGATTATCTCCCATATGTCAGTAATCAATTCAGTTATACTAATTGTGAATTCGAATTTAAAAATCGTATGTCTTGATGACATTGGAATAACAAATCAATTTCCGTTATGAATTTTAATGAAGCAGAATATAAAGGGCATATAAACAAGAAACAGATGAAACTATGCCGTTTGCAGAAATGAAAGTTATAAGGGCTTTGAGGGCATATGATCAAAAAATGACAGGAAAAACTATGGTTCTTGGCTTACATCCTTTAAATAACGCATTAAGATGTACTCAAAGTTATGGATTTTATGAGGTAAAAGGCATTTGCTGCAATCCTTGAGGTTATTTTTTAAAATTGTATAATCACCGCCGCAATCCCCTAATTTATACAATGGGCAGTAGCAAAAAAGGCAGTTTATCTCGATCAAATCGTGACATGGATAGTACTCACAATCAAAACGACAGAAGGATTTATGTATTCGCAACTTGTCACCTCATGAAATTTTCTTCCAGCCACTGGGCGGTCAGTTTTTCTCTTAACTCAATGAAATCAGTAAAACGATGATCAGCATCTTTAACTAATTTCAACTTTGATAAAGGCAAATTTTCGTGTAAGTAAACAGCATTACTAAAATCTACCACTTCATCTGCCAGACCATGGCAAATAAGGACCGGTTTAGATTGTAAT
>JAAZFJ010000310.1 GCA_012511795.1 Syntrophomonadaceae bacterium | reverse complement strand
GGAACCTATATTAGTTTGGCGCAGTTTTATGGCTGGTACCTGTTTAATCCTTTACAGCTATTAATATCTTTGCTGGCTCCGCTGGCTTAGGAGGAAAAAATGCGGAAAGTTACCTCTTGTATTCTCTTAATATTTATCACCCTGTTACTAAGCGGCTGCTGGGATATGATCGATATTAACCAGGCTGCGGTGGTTACCGGAGTAGGGATCGATTATAGACAAGGCCAGGTTATTTACACTACCCAGTTTGCCCAGCGGGCTTCTCTTCTGGATAAAGGTACTGCAGAGCCTTTGACAGAAAATATCACCAGCCAGGGAAAAACAGTAACGGAAGCTGCCCGTAGTGTGCTTTTAATAGCACCGGAATTTCCTCTCTGGGCACATGCTGATGTAATCATGATAGGTGAAAATCTGGCACGTGATAATCTGGATATATTAACAGATTTTTTGGCACGTAACCGTAACCTGCGTCCAGAAATATCCTTACTTCTGGCTTACCAGGAGACTCCTGAAAAGCTTCTAAACGTTGCGTTACCTTTATCCCCTCATTCAGGAACCGCCATAAACCAATTGCTGGAAAACAATGAATCTCTTGAAGGGGTACATGTAAAAGTTATTACCAAAGATTTTCTTTCTGACTTGATTACACCAGGGATTGACCCGGTACTGCCGCAAATATCCCTTTCAGAAAATAACAACTTATATTTAAGTGGAATGGCTGTTTTTAAGGGAAGAAGAATGGTTGGCTCTTTAAATGAACAGGAAAGCCGCGGTTACCGGTGGTTAAACTATAAAGCTAACCAGGGCGGCACCCTTACCGTGTATTCACCAATTGACAAAAAAGCTTTAACATTTATGATCACCAATATTTCCAACAAGATCCGCCCGTTATTTAAAGATGACCAACTGCAATGCAGAATAGAAGTCAACACTAGTTTAAATCTATTGGAACAGACAGGTGAAGGGAATTTAATGACCGGTCCTCGACGCAGGCAGATGGAACAATTGGCCAATAAGGAGATCAAAAGACAGATCGAATCATGTATCGATAAGGCACAAAGCTTACATAGTGATATCCTGGGACTTGGCCTGATGACTTACCGTTATTATCCCGAATACTGGCAGGAAGTTCAAGATGACTGGTATAAAATTTACCCTCATCTGCAAACGCAAATAAAGGTTGAAAGCCTCCTGGCCGGGGGTTATCTCCTTAACCATTCAGCAGATTTAGAAAATTAGGAAGGTGCAGACATGTTATTAGTTATCGTAATTTTTACTGTGCTATTTCTGGGAATAGAAATCTCTTATGCAATAAAAAATAAACACTGGAAAGAATTATGCGTGGGAAGTGCCATAATAATATTGGCAATTTCGTATGGTCTGGATTTAAATTACCAATGGCAGGTTCTGCCCAATCCCGGGAACATATTAATGAAACTGCAGCCATTAACAAACGCTTTTATAGACTTTTTCCATTTGTATTAATAGTCTATTTCAATTTCAGACAGGAGCAGGAAAATGAAACAGAATACCCTTGTCAGCCGCCAGTTGGCATTTTTACTGTTTTTATGTATGTTAGGCACTGCTTTTATATTTGTTCCGGTCAATGCAGCCGG
>JAAZFJ010000309.1 GCA_012511795.1 Syntrophomonadaceae bacterium | reverse complement strand
TCGG
Source organism: Syntrophomonadaceae bacterium (assembly GCA_012511795.1). Taxonomy (GTDB): domain Bacteria; phylum Bacillota; class Syntrophomonadia; order Syntrophomonadales; family Syntrophomonadaceae; genus UBA1368. The sequence continues at coordinate 2,737 of JAAZFJ010000309.1, read as the reverse complement.
AGGAAGCAATAACGGCGCTGCCTTTGCAGAGAAAATTCTACTCAAAATATATCAGTAGATATAAGGACAGGGTTGTAGTCATTATTTCTGATGCACTGCGGTATGAAACAGGCAGATCATTATCATCCAAATTGCAGGATGATGCTAAATGTTCTGCCCAAATAGAGGCAATGCTTGGCGTACTGCCGACATATACCAGATTGGGCATGGCAGCACTTTTGCCCCATAAATCTTTGGAGATGACCGATGACTATAATGTGCTGGTGGATGGTTTGCCCTGTGATGATCTGAAACAACGGGAAAACATACTACAAAATCATTCGCCTAACAGTTGCAGCATCCAGTTCGATGATATCAAAGCGATGAAACGGGATGCTGTCCGCCAGTTTTTTACCGGTCAAGACATTATATACATATACCATAACCAGATCGATGCCCGGGGAGATAAACCTAATACTGAAAATGAAGTCTTTATTGCCTGCGAAGAAGCAATTGATGAGATCTATAATCTAATAAAACGGCTGACCGAAGATGTCAGTGCTACCCAGTATGTTGTTACCGCTGACCATGGTTTTATCTATAAGCGGGATAAGCTGCAGGAAAGTGATAAGATCGCAAATGTGGCTGGGAAAACAGCCTGGGTCAACCGGCGTTTCATTATATCTGATAAAGCCATAAATGAAGATGGTATCTGTTCCATTCCGCTGGGCAGGATTCTGGGGAATAATGACAGCAAGATTGTTTCTTTCCCGCTGAGTTCCAATGTGTTTAAAGTTGCAGGAGGAGGCCAGAATTATGTTCACGGGGGATCATCTCCGCAGGAAATGCTGATACCGGTAGTGCAGGTGAAAACTGAGAAAGGGCATAAAGAAACAAATCCCGTTCAGATAACCCTTGTCAGTATGATACAAAAAATCACCAACCTTATAACAACATTGGATTTCATTCAAAATGAACCGATCAGTGATACGGTCAAAGCTACCAGTTACAGGATCTTCTTTGTATCTGAGGAAAATGAGAAGATATCCAATGAAAATATTTTTGTGGCAGACCTGAGAGAAACTGATCCGCAAAAAAGAATTTTTCGGCTGCGGTTTAATTTCAAAAATAAACAGTATGACAAATCACAGCGTTATTATGTGGTGGCTTATGATGAAAAGAACGATATGGAAATATTAAGACATGCAGTGGTAATGGATATTGCCTTTGCTGATGACTTTGGATTTAATGTGTAAGGGTGGTGACGGTATGGATGGCGGTCAAGAGGATAACAAAACTGCACTGGACGAAAAGTTAATAGCCCATTTTTCGGGGAAGATAGTGCGTAAAGATCTTACCAAGAAAATTAAAGAAGGTGCTAATGTTCCGGTTTATGTCCTGGAATATCTATTGGGGATGTACTGTTCCACCACAGATGATGAAGAAATTGAAGCGGGCGTAAAAAATGTAAAGCAGATTTTAGCTGAGAACTATGTTCGCCCGGACGAGGCACAGAAAATCATATCCAAGCTGCGTGAAAGAGGCACATATACTGTTATTGATAAGGTTGCAGTAAAACTAAACTATGTGATGGATGTTTATGAATGTGAGTTTTCCAACCTGGGTCTCAGGGGCGTTCCCATAGCTGAAAGGTATGTATCAGAATTTGAACGCCTCTTATGCGGCGGCATCTGGTGCATTGTCCAGATGGAATATTTTTATGATGAAGCAGAAAAGAACCATATACCTTTCATTATCCGCAAGTTGACGCCCATCCAGATGCCCAATATAGATATTAATGAAGTTAAGGCTGCCAGAGTCAATTTTACAGCTGATGAATGGATCGATCTTGTTCTCAGGAGCACGGGGATGGAGCCCTCTCAATTCGATAAACGGGAAAAGTGGCTGCATCTGGCCAGACTCATCCCGCTAATAGAGAACAATTATAATTTGTGCGAACTCGGGCCCAGGGGGACTGGGAAATCCCATATTTATAAAGAAATCAGCCCTAATAGCATTTTAGTCTCCGGTGGTCAGACAACAGTGGCTAATCTATTTTATAATATGGCAAGTAAAACTGTGGGCCTGGTAGGAATGTGGGATTGTGTAGCCTTTGACGAAGTGGCAGGGATTAAATTTAAAGATCAGGACGGCGTGCAGATCATGAAGGACTATATGGCTTCCGGATCTTTTGCCCGGGGCAAAGAGGAAAAGAGTGCCTACGCTTCCATGGTGTTCGTGGGGAATATAAACCAAAGTGTGGATGTGATTTTAAAAACATCGCATTTATTTGAACCATTCCCTGAAGCAATGGCCAATGACACTGCTTTCCTTGACCGCATGCATTGCTACATTCCGGGTTGGGAGATACCAAAATACCGTCCGGAGTATTTTACCAATCAATATGGTTTTATAACTGACTATTTTGCAGAGGTCATGAGAGAATTGCGCAAGATATCCTATGCAGATGCCTATGAAAAATATTTTAAACTGGGCAATAATTTGAACCAGCGGGATGTTATTGCAGTCAAAAGAACAGTATCCGGTCTGGTGAAGCTGATTTATCCGGATGGTTCCTTTACCAAAGAAAATATTGAAGAAATACTGCGCTTTGCCCTGGAGATGCGCAGAAGAGTTAAAGAACAGCTTAAAAAAATAGGGGGCATGGAGTTTTATGATGTCAATTTCTCTTATATCGATAATGATACCTTCAATGAGGAATATGTATCTGTGTCAGAACAAAGCGGAGGCAAGCTGA
>JAAZFJ010000308.1 GCA_012511795.1 Syntrophomonadaceae bacterium | reverse complement strand
GCCAGTCTGGATTTGGTATTTAAATACCTTTGCATCAAAAGCGTATCAATGTTTTCAGCAGTGTACAATTTACCGCTGGGATGAATGGCCATGGCTCCTTTTCCAAGTACGATGGAAGCTAATCCATAATCCTGGGTAACGATCAAATCCCCTGCCTTAGTCAGATTAGCAATAAAAATATCGGCAGCCTGAGAATCCCTGTCAACCATGATGGTTTCAGCGTAATCACTTCTGATCTGGTGACTGTAATTAGCCACCATAATTACTTTGATCCGGTTGGGTCTGGCCTGCTTTTCTATAATTTCTTTTACCGGGCAGGCATCAGCATCCACAATTATCCTCATGGCTTCTCCATTCATTTCCTGTCTGGCATTATAGCAGGTATTATCGACTATTTCCATCTTATTTTAACATAATGCCGTTAGAATATCGGTAATAGAATGACGTGATTCATATTCAATATGTTGTTTTCCTATTTTATAGTGTAAGCTATTATTATGAGTTTCGTATTATAGATATAGTCGGGGAGCTGAAATTTTTGATGAGTGATGAGATGTTGGCCTCTCAAGTCTTGGAAGGCGACCTCTGCGCTTTCGAGGAATTAGTAAATAAATATAAAAAATCTGTATTTGCTATTATATACCGGATTATCGGACAGTATCAGGAGGCAGAAGACCTTTCTCAGGAAGTGTTTCTGACTGTTTATGAAAAAATTTACCAGTTCGATGTAAGCAAAAAGTTTGCCCCCTGGATACATAGAATCGCTGTAAATACTACTATAAGTGCTCTAAGAAAGAAGAAAAAAGTTATGAATCTCAGTTTCGATGAAACATATATACAAACATTGGATAATTCCCCGGTTAACAGCATGGGCGATCCGCATCAGTATTATGAGCGAAAAGAACTTGGCGCCTTTATTAATGAGGTAATTATGGACTTACCGGAAAGCTATCGAGTAATCATCACACTTCGTTACCAAATGGATTATAATAATGGTGAGATTGCAGAAATACTAGGCATAAGCAAGGAAAATGTCGAAGTCAAAGTCCACAGGGCGCGGAAAGCCATGCGTAAATTATACATGCAAAAAGCTGAAAGAAAGGGGGATACAATATGAACTGCCAGCAAGCTGAAAATCATATATATCAATATTGTGAGGCAAATTTGTCCCCTGAGCTTTGTCTGCTGTTGGAAGAGCATCTAAAAACATGTGAGAACTGCCGCAATTTGGTGGAACTCACCAGAATGGAAAATGCTGTTTTAAAAGATGCACTGGCCCTGGATTATCTGGATGATAATTTTACCCGGCGGGTCATGAATGCTGTTTCTGCCCGCAGCATGGCCAGCACTATGGATCAAAAACCGGTGTCAAAACCTCGCGCTAAAAGGCCCTACTGGTATTTGGCAACTGCTGCTGCCATCGTGCTGCTCTTTACTGCTTTTGCTCCGGGTATTTATAATAATTTGTTTAATCAAGATTCCCAAATGGATGTGGCAATAAAAGATACTGCAAGAAATCAGGAAACCGTCGACAAAGCTCTGGAAATTGCCAGGCAAGAAAATGAACTTACGGGTGATGCAGCACAATTTGGGTCAGCGGCTATACAATCCTTTGATGCCGGGACTGTCACTGAATACACAGACAATGCCTCCAGCACAGGGACTAATGAAACCCAACATTACAACAATCAAAACAACAGCCCTGCCTCAACTGATCAAAATGCTCCGGTGCAAATTGCCATGATCGATGCTCCAAATGCTGAAATCCTGCAGGATACGAATGGAAACACCAGATCTGCTGACTCATCTGTTGCCTTCAAAACAGCTTCTCCTAACCGTTATCGTTCTTATGCAGTATCTGTGACTGATTCCATGGAAGATTACTCCCTTATGCCCGTTGATCTTCCGAATAATTATGTGCTGGAAAAAAGCCTTAACGCAGATTCTGCCGTGGTCTACATTTACTCTGAAATTAATTCCAATCAGGCTGTTGAATTATCGATAGAACCATATACTACAGCTACTTCAGATATTCTCACCCTGGCTGAATCTGATATAAATTCTGCCAAAGAATCCACTGCCCAGCCATTGCCCCAGCAGTTGGAAGTGATTATCGAATATGAGAATACCAAATATCTGGTCAAGCTGAAAAGCTCTTTGAGTAACGAAGAACTGCTTAAACTGGTAAAAGAGATCCACTTAGGCGAACAGTAGATTAGTTGGTTAGTTGGAAAGTATAATAAAGCCTCCCGGTTTGTCCGGGAGGCTTTTATTTTCTGAACTTGTAGGATCTTTGCTATATAGCAGGCAACGTCTTTGCTATGCGTTGTAAGTGCAGCTATTTTCACGCCTTACAAACGCCTAACCAACGTATAAACTTTCCAACTTTCGATTTTCCACTTTTATGACGCAATCGAAGCCTGCTCGTAATGAGAGAATTCCATGGAAAATCCGGCCCGGCCCTGGGTAAGCGATCTTAAAGTAGTAGAATATCCGAATAGTTCAACCAAAGGTACTGAACCTCTTATAATCTGGGTATTGTTTTCCAGTTCCATGGATTCCAATTTCCCGCGCATATTGCTGATATTATTAATAATATTGCCGGTAAATTCCTCGGGAGATGTGATCTCAAGCTTCATCACCGGTTCCAGCAGCTTGGGCGCAGCCTTCTTCAGGCAGTCCTTAGTGGAAATCATGGCCGCCGTTCTGAAGGCCATTTCCGATGAGTCCACTTCATGGAAAGAACCATCCAGCAAGGTTGCTTTCACATTGACTACCGGATAACCTTTTAAAACGCCTTCTTCCAGTGACTGCTTGATACCTGCCTCTATAGCCGGAATGTATTCCCTGGGGATGGCGCCGCCGACGATCTTGCTGACAAATTCAAATCCGTTTTCATTGGGCTCCAGGCGCAGTACAATGTGAGCAAACTGCCCTTTTCCACCGGTTTGTTTCACATAACGGGTCACCTGTTCGGCTGCTTTGGTAATAGTCTCTTTATAAGCAACCTGGGGTTGGCCGATATTAAAGTCGACGTGAAACTCTTTAGCCAGTCTTTCAGCTACGATTTCCAGATGCAGCTCACCCATGCCGGATATAAGTGTTTGTCCGGTATCCTGGTTATAGGTCACTTTGAATGTAGGATCTTCTGCTGCCAAACGGGCTAAAGCTTCTCCCAGCTTGCTCTGGTCATTCTGGGTTTTCGGTTCGATGGCTATTTGTATCACCGGTTCAGGAAATACGATTGATTCCAGTAATAGACTATTGCCCTCAGAGCAAATAGTGTCTCCGGTGCTGATATCCTTCAAACCGATAAAAGCAACGATATCACCGGCAAAAACCTGGTTTACTTCCTCACGATGGTTAGCGTGCATTTTCACCAGGCGGCCGACTCTTTCTTTTTTGCCTTTGGTGCTGTTTATTACATAACTGCCAGCTTTGACGCTCCCTGAATAAACACGGGCAAATGCCAGTTTGCCCACATGCCGGTCACTGACTATCTTAAACACCAGGGCAGAAAAAGGCGCTTTTGCATCTGGCACTATTTCCACAGTTTCATCTGTCCCCGGAACTGAAGCTAATGTTGGCTCACCATCAAGGGGTGAGGGGAGATAATGAACAATGGAATCCAAGAGCAGCTGCACCCCAATATTGCGATAGGAACTGCCGCATAACACCGGTACAATATGTCCGCCCAATGTATTTACCCGGATGGCTTCCACCAGTAGTTCTTCTGATATGACTTCATTATTAAAATACATATCCAGCAGTTTTTCATCAGTTTCAGCCAGGCTTTCGATCATAAGCTGGCGCCACTTTTCTGTTTCCGCCAAATACTTCTCCGGTATATCCATTTCAATGACTTCGTTGCCAAGTTTTCCGCTGAAAGTATAATATTTCATTTTGATCAAATCGATGATTCCGACAAAATCATCATCATTTTCAATCACCGGCAGGGTAGTAACCAGCGGATTAGCTCCCAGCCTGTTTTTGATCTGATCAGTAACTCTGAAAAAATCGGCTCCCACAGCATCCATCTTATTGATATAGGCAATACGGGGGACCCTGTATTTGTCTGCCTGTCTCCAGACAGTCTCAGATTGTGGTTCCACTCCGCCCTTGCTGCAGAATATCACCACTACCCCGTCTAAGATCCTTAAACTGCGCTCTACTTCCGCAGTAAAATCTACATGACCGGGTGTGTCAATTATATTAATATTATTTCCTTTCCAGTTACAGGTGGTTGCAGCAGATGCTACTGTTATGCCGCGTTCCTTTTCGTAGGAAAGAAAGTCCATTACACTTGACCCTTCATGGGTTTCGCCCATTTTATGTGTCAATCCGGTATAATACAGAATTCTTTCGGTGGTGGTTGTTTTACCGGCATCTATATGAGCGATAATTCCTATGTTTCTAAATTTTTCTAGTTGCATTTAGCTGTTCCACTCCTTTTTTATAGCAAACCGTTTTATGAAAAAAAATAGCGGCAGAACTAAATGTAATGCCGATATTATTGTTTTTATAATAATTGTATATCTCGAGCATCCAGATTATTAGTATATAGAGTTCGCAGGTATTTGTCAAACAGCAAAATATAATTTATTTAATCCTATTCTGTCTATTTTTCTATATTATTAATCATAAAATAAGCAGCTAAACATGTGCTTAGCTGCGATAATGGTTAAGCATATCTTAAATGATACCTATTTCCCCTGAAAATTCGGTCTGCGTTTGCCGAAGAATGAATCGATGGCTTCGTTCTGATCTTCGGTACCGCAGCAATAAATGGACTGGGCCTGTTCAAAAGCCAAACCTGCTGCCAGGCTGCTTTCATTGGCCAGGTTGATTCCCTTCTTTGCCAGCCGTATTGCCATAGGCGGCATTCCGGCTATTCTTTTGGCCAGTTTTGTTGCACGCTCTTCCAGTTTCTCCCGGGGAACAACGATTTCGACCAGTCCAATCTCTTTGGCTTCTGCTGCATCCAGTTCCTCGCATCCTAAAATGAGTCTTTTCGCCTGCCCTAGTCCCACCAGCTGAGTGAGTCTCACGGTTCCGCCCATATCCGGTGACAAACCAAACCTGACTTCGGGTATGGATATTCTCAAATCCTCAGCAGCAATTCGGATATCACAGCCCAAGATCAGTTCTACTGCTGAACCGTAACATATTCCATGGATGGCAGCGATCACCGGGATAGGCCACTCCTGCCACCGGCCGTAAAGTCTCTGCAGCCAGTTCAAGTTTTCGGCTACGAATTGTGAATCGATCTCTTTTAAAATATTCAGGTCAATACCGGCGGAAAAATGTTCGCCATTGGCTTTGATAACCAAGGCCCTGACAGATGTGTCTTTTTCAATTTCCTCCTGCATTTCATGGAGCTGCGAAAACATCTCTTTATTGACAATATTCATGGATTCCGGATGATTCAGGGTCAGTACTGCAACACTGTCAATCTTCTCATATAAAAACCAATCACCGTTTGCCATTAAATACCCCCCTTATAAATCTGTTCAATCTATACTTAGAATACTTGGCGGTATTTTCTTTGTCAATAAAATTTACTGTCTTAAGATATCTTTATTCGTAATATATGGTTATTTGACCAGTGATGATATCACTTTAAACTGTGGCGTTCCAGACTGTTTCAGCAGATCGAAGACCACGGTTTCAGCATTGGTAATAACAGCTCCGCTTTCACGCATGAGCTGAATCCCATTTTCATAATTTTCATCAAATCTTGAGCATACCGCATCTTTTACCAGATGCACATTGTAACCTGCTTCAGTCAGGTCACGGGCTGTCTGGAACACGCATATATGGGTTTCACTGCCGGTGATCAGAACGGTTTTGCGGCCAAATTCTTTTAGAATATCAAAGAGTCCTTCGTTGCAGGCACTGAAAGTGACCTTATCCATATACTTGTAATCAGCCAGATGTTCGGCCACCTCATGTACTGTGGGGCCCAGACCCCTGGGGTACTGTTCGGTGACCAGGACCGGAATATCAAGCTGTTTGCCGGTTTCCAGCAGCAGGTTGATATTTTTATAGACCCGCTCCTTGTCCTTCATGGCAGCCATTAATTTTTCCTGTACATCGATGATCATGATTAAAGTATCCTGTGGTTCAAGTCTGTACTTGTTCAACACTGTGATTCCTCCCTGAATTAGTATGAAAGGCTCTGCCTTGTTCTATTTATGTTTGATTTTTTTTGATCTCTTGTTTTGATTTATGTCTATTCCTGGATAAATTGCGCCTTTACAATGGGACTGAAAACCATCTGCGCTACCTTTTGCCCTGGCAATATTTTCACCGGTTTATCGGTGACATTTAATAACAAGACGGTGATCTCATCTATATGTTCCCCGTCCAAAGTGGCAGGGGCATTGGCAACAACGATCCCTTTGCGGGCCATCCCTGCCCTGCTTCTGATCTGCGCCTCGTATCCCGAGGGAATCTTGATAGCAAAACCGGTGGGAAATGTTTTTACTTCATGGGGATATAATACTATTTCATCCTGCAACGATACGCTGATATCACATCCAGCAGCGCCTTTCGTATCATAGTCAGGTATTTTAGCCCAATCCACTATTTTTCTGAATGCTATTTCTATTTTCTCCAATTGAAAAGACCTCCTTCGTTAGTATCTGTTTATTCTTTATACTTTCATTGTAGAGTAATACTTACTCTTTTTATACCTATTAATTAATCTTTTTGATATATAAAGGTTTTTTGATGATTGCGTAAACAAAAAAAGCTGACCCCTGGAAAAATGCTTCACAACATTTAACCGGGGGCCAAGAAGGAGGATTAGTTTTTTGAGTTATCAGGGGTTTTGGACATACACATCTACCAGGCTGTATACCTCTTCATTCAGTATTTTTTCAAATTCTTCTTTATTTGGTACCGGGCGTTTAATCATTTTCAATATCTTTTCTATCTGGGCATCTGTATTAATCGGTTTTCCGTAAAGCTCCACTGCAAATGCCGAAAAGTCTCTCACAAACAGGTCAAACATCTGATTCATGATTTCATCGCTGATGCCTTCCAGTTTGGCGCTTTCAATAATAAGCTGGCCATATGCCACCATGGTAAAGAGTTCTCCTACCGACAGCAGGTAATCGAATTCCATCATCTGTTTGGCCAGGACTTTGCCGGAAACCATCAGGTATTCCTGATAAGCCTTGATCTGTTCCCTAAATACTTTGACATTGGGCAGATGAGATAGACTGTCATAGGCAATGTTAAAGTCATGGAACTTGGTTTTGGCATAGCCATGGGTAGTTCCCTGATTGAAGAGGAAGTCATCATTTCTGTCATCAGTGATGCGGCCAATTTCCTCAAATTCTGCCGGCATGAACATATAACCCGGAATAATCTTGGCTATAAGAGCCATATTTACATGACGGGTGCCTTCCAGCTTTGGAAATCCTCGCAGTTCCGCAACTGCCTGTTCAAAATACATATCTTTCTCAAACCCTTTGGCGGCAATGATGTCCCATAACATTTCATGGACCAGTTCACCCTGTATGGATACCTTCATTTTCATAATCGGATTATAAAGCCGGTAGCGTTTGTCATTTTCATTGGCTGCCCGCATGTAGTCAGTTGCTCTGAGTCCAAAGAGCTTCATGCCCATGATCCTCAGCCAGGAATCGGTAAACAGTCTTTTTACATGGGCAAATTCAGTTACTTTTTTACCATAAAGGTTCCGGTGATAAGCATGATTTAAGGCCTCATAGAAGGAGTGGGTGACGATACCTGTTGCACCTGATCCAATATTGAATTTGCATATATTGATGGTATTGAGCATATCATCCCAGGCTTTGGGGCCTCTTGAAAGGATTTCCGCATCAGTAATGGGATAGTCATGGAGTACGAATTCAGCAACAAACTGCTGATTCACATCAACTATGTTCTTAATGCACTCATAGTTGGGATGGGCTGAATCCACCACAAAAAATACATATTCATCAGTCCCGTCGATCTTGCCAAATACAGTAACCGTACTGGCTACGTTGCCGTTGCCGATGTAGTACTTGCTGCCATTGGCCAGATAAGTGCCGTCAGGCTGAGGTGATAATTTCATTTCTGAAGAATAGATATCGGCGCCATGCTCTTTTTCCGAAAGTCCGAAGGCACAAAGAGCGTTCTCCTTTAACTTTGCCGCAGCTTTATGTTTGGCCTCTTCGTTATCACCAAGGAGTACCGGGTCAAGGCCCAGGGTTGACACATGATAGGTGTACCAGTAGGCTGCGCCGTAGAAGCCGCATATTTCCGAGAATTCATACATACGGTATGTACTGTAGTACTGTTTGGGGTCTGAACCGTAGCCCTTGGGCAGGAACAGTGTCTCAAAGATCCCCTCTTCAGTGACAAACTGTTGAAAATCAGCGCAGAATTCCCGGTCATGATATTGTTCTTTCTGTGCTGCCAGACCTTTTTCTTCAAACCAGTCAATCATCTTAAGCATGATTTCTTTGGACCTTCCATCAGGATAATTCCTGTCTCGATACTTTTTAGGATTTAGCAGTAAACTCATAAAAACCCTCCTTAATAATACTATTTGCAATAACCTTATTTATTAGTTCGTTCCAAAAAATTGCCTAGTATTATTATAACAGGTTTTCTATGATTCGTAATATCTATTTCGGAATATATTTATTCCAGCAGGCTAAACATGCCCAGGGAAAATACGATACGGTTACTGAAATAAAAAACAGGCGCTTTAACTACCAGTAAAAACCGGCGGTCTTTTCTCTTTGAAAGCTGTGACCGCTTCCTTCATATCTCCGGTTGAAGAACAGGTTACCTGAGCAAAGGCTTCAAAGGTCAGGACTTCATCAAGACTCTTGTTAAGCCCCTGGTATATCCCTTTCTTGATCAAACGTGCTGCCACCGGCGGATTATTAGCAATACGTCCGGCAAAATCCAAAGCAAAGTCCATCAGCTCAGATGGCTCCACCACATGATTTACCAAGCCTATATCCAGGGCCTGCCGGGCAGTAATAGCTTCACCAAGCAGGCACATCTCCATGGCTTTAGCTGTACCAACCAACCGCGGTAGAAAATAGGTGCCTCCCATGCCGGGATTAATACCGACTTTGATAAAGGACATGGATATTTTGGCATCACTGCCGGCGATGATCATATCGCTGGCCATGGCAAGGCATAGGCCAGCTCCGATGGTATGGCCATGGATTACTGCAATTACAGGGATCTCCAGGTTCCTTAAAGAAAGAAAGCCTTTATAGAAATTGAAGGCATTTTGCTGGGCTTTAGCCGGCGGGTCATCATACATATCGAAGGTAGACTTCAGATCACCTCCGGAACAGAAGGACTTACCCTCTCCCCTGATAATCACGACCCGTGCTTCTTTATCTTGCTGCACCTGGTTTATCGCTTCAGCAAATTCATCTCTCATTTGAAAACTCAAAGCATTCAAGGTTTCCGGTTTATTTAAAGTTAAAATTACAATTCTCCCCTGTTTCTCAAAAGAAACGGTTTCCCACTTCATTTTTATACTCCCTTCCAGATATTATTTATTTTTATCCCTAACATACCTTACGATAACAATCTTTCCAGATAATATCAATAAAATATGCTCAGGGTCTTTATTGACCCTCTTTCAGTCAGTGATCCAGTAACGTATTTTAAATCCTTGGGTCCTGATCCGTGTATTAGTTTTTAATAGTTTAATTAAAAAACCAGATTCGCTTCCCGTATGTTTAATAAAAGTTATATCTTGATCAGGCAAATAAAATGATCCTGCAGGCAGAAAAAACAAAAAACCCCTGAATATCAAGGGTTTAGTTTTCATATGGTGCGGTAGAGAGGACTTGAACCTCCACCTGCGTACACAGACTAGAACCTGAATCTAGCGCGTCTGCCGATTCCGCCACTACCGCAAAAGTTTTGCTTTCAGCAAATCAAATTATATTACAGGAAACGCCTGTTTGTCAACCATAGCATTATTTTTTGGGCAAAATAATTATTTATACCTGTATAAGATTATCTTAACGTTCTATATTATAAGGAAACATCTCGAGCAAATCACGAAACTAGCTTTAGACCAACAGCTGCCCCTAATACCATTGTTATAAAAACGATTCTTTTCCAATCTTTTGATTCACCATATAATATCATTCCTAATATTGCGCCGCCAGAGGCACCAATTCCCGTCCAAATTGCATATACAGTCCCCATAGGTAATGTTTTCATTGCAATTGCAAGAAAAAGAAAACTGGCTGAAAACCCAAGAATTAACAGCATTAATGACTGCCAATTACGGTCTTTATGCAGTTTATTTATCATTAAAACCCCTGACATTTCAAACAAACCGGCGACAATTAAAGAAATCCACGCCATTAAGATTCAGCTCCTTCTTTATCGCTATTTTTAGTAATTAACTTCAAACCAAGTACTCCTGCTAATAACACCAAAATTAATAAAACTTTTACTATTTTAAACGGTTCGCCAAAAAATACAATTTCGGAAAAAACTGTCCCGGCGGTACCTAGTCCAACAAAAACCGCATAGACAGTCCCAACGGGTAGTCTTTTACCAGCCATAATCATTAAATAAAAACTAACTATAATAGCCACAACTGTCCCAGCCCAAGTCCAAGAATCATCTGCATGTTTTAATCCAACAACCCAACAAACTTCGAAAAAAGCAGCGATTACTACTTTAACCCATTCTGTATTCATTCAAAATACCACCTCTGGTTTTATTCTTTTCCATTAAAAACAAAAAGAACCTGAGAGATAGCTGTTGAAAACAGTTTCTCCCAGGCTTTTATCCTTCCGTGACACAGCCAAGCTGTGAGTTTTCTCTTGGACCAGACTAACATACTTGTTACGGAACCCTAGAAAACATTTGTCCTATACAATTATCTAAATTATACACATATTTAGACTTTATTCAAGATTGGGTGCCTATATAAAACTGTCTGAACCAGGGACTTTTTGCTGGTCCTTAACTCTGTTTAGATATCGGGTTTTTTAGAAATAACACGGTAAGGACTACTGCCAGGAGACAGGCTGCACCGTAAAGCCAGATTGCCTGGCTGTATCCTGCCTGGATAGCGGTATTGATCTGTTCAACTGAGGCCCCCGCTATTTCAGCAGTTTGTCTGGCATTATCAACAAACCGGGCAGCTATTCCAGGTCCTATTAAAGCGGATACACCATAACCTAAATATAGCAGGCCGTAATTCATTCCCAAATTGCGGGTACCAAAATAATCAGCACTGGCTGAAGGGAAAATACCGAATAAACCACCGTAGCATGTTATTATGAGTGAGGAAACCAGAAGGAAACTAACATAAGTAGAGGTAAAGGGCAAAGCAAACATACTAACCCCGCAGATTGAAAACAAGATGGTCAGGGCATTCTTACGCCCCACTTTGTCTGACAGATAACCAAAAAGCGGGCTGCCGGTCCCGTTAAAGATAGATAAAATTCCCACTACTGAAACCAACAGGGCGCCGCTGATATGGGTAAAACTCTGGGCCAGCTGCTGAGCATTGCTTATTACGGTAATACCGGCAGCACCTCCTAAAAAGAAAAGCATCCATAAAGTATAAAAACGTCTGTCCTTTAGCATTTCTTTTGTAGTAAAATTGTTTTCTTTCCCGCCTGCTTCAATATCTGAAACCTGGTATCCAGCAGGAGGATTGTCTATTAACAAGGCTGATAAAGTAATTGCCAGCAAATAAATTATTCCCAGGATAACTAAGGTGGTATAAACCGTTCCAGTAAGATTTATCAGGACTGCCGCAAGGGGGCCGGAAACCAGGCCTCCTGCACCGAAAGAACCTGTAACCATTCCCATTATTAAACCTCTTTGCTGCGGGAGAAACCATTTTCCCACACAGGCTAATGTTGCCACTACACTGAATCCTATGCCAGTGCCGGAAATTATACTGTAGCTAATATACAGTGTCCATATTTCATGAACCAAGCCCGCAATAATTACCCCGCTTCCCATAAGTATTCCACCCGTAACAGCTACCCATTTTGGCCCTATTTTATCCTGCAGACGCCCGGCAAAAATGGTTGCAATAGTAAGGGTAAATATTAACAAGGAAAAAACTGCCGCAATTTGGGATAAAGTCCAATCCGGGTTTTCCACTTGGAACTGGGAGGCCAGAATACTCCAGCCGAAGATTGACCCCAGGCATAAATTCATGATTATTGCCGCTATAAGCACAACATATCTGTTACTATGTAATTTCATACATTAAAACCTCCGCTGTGAATATCTTAAGCTTTGATTGATGCTAGCCTGCCCTGCCAGGTATTTCTATCACTTAATTTGCTATCAATGCTGTTTAATACTTCCCATTTATTAAGGCTCCATGTCGGGCCTATCAAAGTCCTACGCGGGCTGTCGCCGGTTAAGCGGTGAATTACAACGTCAGGCGGGATCTTTTCCAGTATTTTAATGACCATATCCACATAGTTCTCCTGGCTTAAAAAAGGAAAGGGCTCTTTCTCGTAAATTTTCGCCAGAGGAGTATCTTTCATTAAATGCAGCAAATGAATTTTAATTCCCTGAATGGGAAGTTCGGCTAGAATTTCCCCGGTCTGCAACATTTCTTCGCAGGTCTCTCCCGGCAGCCCCAGGATCATATGGGCCACGGTTCTGATGTTCCTCACCTGCAATTTTGCAAGAGTTCTTTTAAAATCGGCAAAATTATATTTTAGATTCATAGCTTCCGCTGTTTTCTCATGGATGGTCTGCAAACCAATTTCTATCCACAGATAAGTCCTCTGGTTTAATTCAGACAGCAAGTCCAAAACATCCTCCGGAAGGCAATCCGGTCTGGTGGCAATGGCCAATCCTATTACATCAGACTGGTTTAGGGCAAAATCATACAGTTGCCGCAGATGACCTGCACTGCCATAAGTATTGGAAAAGGCCTGGAAGTAAGCGATATATTTCCCCTTAGGCCACTTTTTATGCATGACCTCTTTGACCTGGGTAAACTGTTCAGGCAAATCCAGTTTCCGGTCTCCGGCAAAATCCCCTGAGCCCCGGGAGCTGCAGAAAAGACAGCCTTGATTTGATAACTTACCGTCCCGGTTGGGGCAGGTAAAACCGGCATCCAGCGGTATTTTAAAAATCTTTTGTCCGAAATGATTTCTTAGTTCCCAGTTTAATGTGTGGTACCTTTTATTCTCCCACCACAGATCTTTTTCATTTTGCATCACATAAGACCTCTATCCCTTGTCACTTCGAGTATAATAGCATATATAACAGCTATTGATAAACTATTTTAAAATTATCCTTTGGAACTGCCAGCTATTTAGGTTAGAATTGAATCTGTGAGATAGTTTGGGGGCGTATTTCAATGTTTCGCGTTTTAAAAAAAGAATATATAACTATTGCCGTTGTTATAATCATTACTGCTGTAATCGGTCTAATTGTTCGATTCAGCCAGCCGGGGATCGAGATCGTTTATCCCGAAAAAGAGACGGTTTTAGCTGCCGAAGATTTTGTGATCGAAACTGACGAGGGTGACATCATCATCGGTGACTCATCCTGGGATCAGGTGACTGCTATATTCCCCGATGGTGAAATGCTAGGGTTAAGTACCATTTATCGTCCGGCAGGGAGTTACTGTCTTTTTCAATTTACCGAGGATGAAAATATACTAACCCGCATGCATATTGATACAGACTATTTCACCACCAGCCGCGGCGTTAAAGTGGGAGACCCTGTCTCAGCCCTGGAAAAACAGTACGGTCCTGATTATGCCACGGTAAAAAGCAAAGACAGAACTGATTATTTTGAAATGATTTATGGCGGAGAGAATAATATCGTCTTTCAGATCCAGAATAATAAAGTAGCCAAGATTATACTGCAGCATGAAATTTCCCTATAAATAACTCCCTTTGTAGTTGACTGCTATGAAACACTGGTATAATATATTATAAAATATGAAGCTTTATTATCTCTTATCCAGAGTGGCTGAGGGACTGGCCCGATGAAGCCCGGCAACCAGCTTTGAAAAGCACGGTGCTAATTCCTGCAGATTAGTAGTCTGGCAGATAAGAGCAAGATTGATTTCTTGCCTCTTTGTGTCAGACAAAGAGGTTTATTTTTTCCCTGGGAGGTTTAGCTTTGATTGAAATTTCTAATCTTACTAAGATTTATAAAACCCCATCCCATGATGTTCTAGCTTTAGACAAAGTCAGCCTGAAAGTAAACAAGGGTGAAATCTTTGGTATTATCGGACTTAGCGGTGCGGGGAAAAGCACTCTGATCAGATGTATCAACATGCTGGAGAAGCCAACAGAAGGTTCCATAATTGTTGACGGACAGGTTATTACCGCACTGGATAAAAATGAGCTGCGCGGTTCCCGGCAAAAAATAGGTATGATTTTTCAGCAGTTTAATCTTTTATCTTCCCGTAATGTTTTTGATAATATTATGTTTCCCTTGGAAATCAGCAAAGTACCAGTGAATGAAGCTAAAAAAAGAGTTTCTGAACTGCTTGAAATTGTTGGATTAACTGATAAAGCCCTGGTATATCCGGATCAACTCAGCGGCGGACAAAAGCAGCGGGTGGGTATTGCCCGGGCACTGGCCAATCGGCCTAAGCTCCTATTATCTGATGAAGCTACTTCTGCCCTGGACCCCCAGACTACAAAGTCAATACTAAGGCTTTTAAAGGATATCAATGCCAGACTTAATCTGACGATTTTGCTGATCACCCACGATATGAATGTTATCAAACAGGTATGTGATCGGGTGGCTGTAATAGATAATTCCCGCATAGTGGAAGTCGGAGATGTTTTAAAAATATTCTCCAATCCCGGAACTCCAACCTCCAGGAGTTTTATAAATTCCATTGTCAAGCAGGAGATCCCGGAGGAATTGCTGCAAAACAATGGCCGCGGCCAGTTGATAAGAGTGTCTTTTATTGGGGATTCAGCCGGAGAGCCTATTATCTCTTCTATGATCAAGGTTTTTGATGTAAAAGCCAATATTATCTACGGTAACATCGACCGGGTCAAAGATACTCCCTTTGGCAACCTGGTATTGGAACTGACCGGAGCTGATGCGGACATAAAGGAAGCAATAAAATTCTTGCATGAACAAGGTCTGGAAATAGAGGTGCTGCATAATGTTTGATTTGATAACTGCCATTGATCTCAATAGTTTTTTTGTTTCATATTTCGGGGATAATGCATGGATGCCCCAAAAATTATTAGTGGCCACATGGGAAACTATATATATGGTAGCGATCTCTACTTTCCTCAGTTATATATTTGGATTGGTTCTGGGAATCATCCTGGTGATCACATCGAAAAACCATATATCAGAGAATAAATCGGTGAACTCTGTATTGGGTTCCATCGTTAATGCCACCCGTTCCATACCGTTTATTATCTTTTTGATTTTGGTGATACCCCTGACTCGAATTTTGGTAGGGACTTCAATCGGCACTGTTGCTTCCATCGTCCCCCTTACCCTGGCTGCCATACCTTTTGTTGCCCGACTGGTAGAAGCTTCCTTGAAAGAAATCGAATGGGGTTTGGTCGAGGCGGCCTTGTCCATGGGAGCTAATACCTGGGAAATTATAACCAAAGTACTTTTACCGGAAGCAAAACCTTCCATATTATTGGGAGTTGCTATAACTACAATTAATTTGATCGGCTACTCAGCAATGGCCGGAATCGTAGGGGGAGGTGGACTGGGAACACTGGCATATTATTATGGTTTTCAGCGCTATCAGTATTCGATAATGTGGATAACAGTAATCGTGCTGATCATCATGGTCCAGGCTATCCAAATGATTGGCGATAGACTGGCTAATCAGGCAAGTAATAAAGGGAGGTAGTGAAGAGTGAAGAAATATCTTGGATTGTTTTTATGTTTAGTTTTTCTGGGAGCTGTTCTGGCTGGCTGCGGCAACAATGCTGCGGATAATGGAGATAAAGAGCCCGCTGCCGGGAATACCGAAAAAACTCAACTGGTGGTTGGTGCCACCGCTCAGCCCCATGCTGAGATCCTGGAACAGATTGTTCCTATATTAGCCGAAGAAGGCATTGAACTAAAAGTTAATGTATTTACTGATTACGTACAATTAAACCCCGCCCTGGAGGAAGGGCAGATCGATGCTAACTTCTTCCAGCATGTCCCCTATCTGGATGATTACAATGCTAATAACAATGCTGACTTGGTTTGGACTGTAAAAGTACACAATGAACCAATGGGCGTTTATTCTAAGAAAATAACCGACATAAAAGATTTAGCTGAAGGAGCAACCGTTGGCATACCTAATGATGCCACCAATGGCGGCAGAGCATTGGCTGTTCTGGAAAAAGCCGGTATAATTAAATTAAAGGAAGGCGCCGGTGTTACTGCTACTGATGCAGACATCGTGGAAAACTCCAAAAATATTGAAGTTATCATGATGGATGCAGCAATGCTGCCCCGCACCTTGGATGATGCCGATATTTGCGTGATAAACAGCAACTATGCTTTGGAAGGCGGCTTGAATCCGATCAAAGATTCCATATTTATGGAAGATAAAGATTCTCCTTTTGCTAATATTATAGCCGTTAAAAAAGATAAAAAAGACGACCCGGCCATTCAAAAACTGGGTGCTGCATTAAACTCACCTGAAGTAAAGAAGTTTATTGAAGATACTTATGATGGAGCTTGCGTTCCTGCATTCTAAGTAAAAGAATTTAAGATAGTTAATCTAAGTGAATTAGCATACACAAAAAGCAGTTCTGTAATTAATAAAACAGAGCTGCTTTTAATTTTTACTGCTTTTATTTTTCCTTGCTGAGTAAATTGCCGTAACTGATGGGATCTGCATATTATTGTTAGAAAAAAAGAATCTATTCCCTCTCCTGCTATTTCTAAGTTATTTTGAGCCTATAGCGTATTCCGCGATATTGCAGCACAGGTCGCTGATTCTTTCCAGATTGCCTAAAAGATCAAGAAATATTGCGCCGTTATTGCCGTTACATATTCTTTCATTCAATCTTCTTATGTGGGCCCGCCGATATTCAGCCTGCATCATATCGATTATTTCTTCATTGCGGTTGACTTTTTCAGCTACAGTTTTATCTC
>JAAZFJ010000307.1 GCA_012511795.1 Syntrophomonadaceae bacterium | reverse complement strand
TAATAGGAGTAAGCAAATCTATAAGCGGAGTTCTGTATTAGACAGCCATCTATCTTGAGTGCCAGTTGCCTGCCACTTCCAGCGACCTAACCCGGGAACGAAGCGGGCAACTTCAAAGTTCCTCTATTTGGTCTTGCTCCGGATGGGGTTTACCGAGCCATTTAGTCACCTAAATGCTGGTGAGCTCTTACCTCACCTTTCCACCCTTACCTCATAAAGAGGCGGTTTATTTCTGTGGCACTTGCCTTAGGGTTGCCCCCACTGGACGTTATCCAGCATCCTGCCCTATGGAGCTCCGACTTTCCTCAGATAAAATTATCCGCGGCCATCTGATTTACTTACCTTGTAATTATACCCGTTTTTATATGATTTATAAAGCGGCAGATATTTGAAATTGATTTTAAGGCATGTAAAAATAATGATTAATTTGCAGGATAAATGCTATTAATAGAGAATAGTTAAATAAATACAAAACAAGATTCAACGGGGGAAGGTTAGTTTCTTGTTTTAGTTTGATGGAAAGATTAAAATAGTTAGTAAGAAGTTATTTGAGGGGGTGAAAAGGTGGTAGCAGTTTTCGGGTCTGCAGAACCGCAGAGTTTGACTACGAACTTAATTTATATTGCGGCAATTTTGCTTTCAATATATATATTTATTAAGTTCTGCAGTTGGGCAAAAAGTTTTAAATTATCGGGGACGTTGAAAAAAATTATTTTTATCTTAACTGGTGTCGGTTTGGTGGTATTTAATGTTTTATATGCCCAGGGTAATGCAGCGATCAAAGCAGGGGATTCATCTATAGCCTTAATTGCAGTGGCAGGGGCTATGGTATGGGTATTTGTTTTTGCTTTTGCTTTAATGGCTGAGAATAAACCAGAATAATTAAATTCACCATAGGCGGCATTAGCCGCCTTTATTTTTATTTATTATGAAAATTATAGAAAAGATTACTAACTCTTCACAAAGCAAATTTTTCAGTAAAGGAGCCCAGAAATGCAGGAGATCCAGGTTAACCTTTATAGTCCTGATGGCGAAAAAATGATCTGTTGGTCCTATAAGGGGAAAAATCTGCGGGAAGTGATTGCCTTAAGCAACAGGGACCCGGGCGGGTCATGCGGTGGAAGAGGCACTTGCGGTAAATGCAAGGTCAGAATTCAAGGAGATGTAAGTCCATTAACAGCAACAGAAAGTGAGTTCCTGCTGCCAGAGGAATTAAACCAGGGAATAAGACTTGCTTGTTTTTGTACTATCCAAGGCCCGCTGGAAGTTTACCTGGATTATGCTCCGGATAGTAATAAAAAAAGAATTGGAAAACCTAAACATCATCCTTTTAAAGCGCAGTTCAAAACAGAAATATTTTTTATTGACGGGCTGGAAAAAACAAGCCCGGTACCTCTGTTAAAGCGTATCAGCAATGCACTTCCAGGATATACAGTCAGCCTTTCCCCGGAAAATATAAATGAATTGGCCAAACTTGACAGAGCAGGGAGACCAGCTCTTGAATTAAAGGCATTGATAATTGATAATCAGTTCATTAACTATGTTGGACGCAAAAAGCGACCAGCATACGGTTTAGCACTGGATATTGGGACTACAAGTCTGTTTGCTTATCTGGCTGATTTGACCAACGGGGAAGTAATAAAAGCGGCATCGACTGCAAATATGCAACGGATTTACGGAAGTGATGTGATGTCACGCATAAGCTATTGCATGGAGAAGGAGGACGGACTAGAGGAACTGCATAAGCTGATGATAAACAATATTAACAGCATGATAGCAGATCTTATGCAGGACAGTTCAGAAAGCCATGAAAATATCTATCAGATTACAGTGGTTGGCAACCCGGTAATGTTACATTTTTTATTGGGATTAAATGTGAATGGATTTGCTTCAGCCCCATATTCAGGTTTGTTTATAGATAAAATGCAGCTTAAGGCTTCAGCCCTGGGTATTAATACGGACCAGAAGGCAAACCTGATTATCTTACCGCAAATCGGAGGATTTGCAGGAGCTGATACGATTGCTTGTTTATTGAATGTTTCTCCTCAGGTAAGAAAATTTTTGCTGATCGATATTGGAACTAATGGTGAAATTGTCTTAGCTGATGGGAAGAAAATATGGGCAGCTTCTGCTGCTGCAGGACCTGCATTTGAAGGCGGCAAAATAAGCAGCGGTATGCGTGCTGGACCTGGAGCAGTTGATCAGGTTTATATGTCTGATGACGGCCGAATAGCCTTTAATACAATTGGCGGCGAACTGGTAAAAGGTATTTGCGGTTCCGGAATAATAGATTTGGTGTCAGTTTTATACAGCGGAAAATATATAGATCACTTCGGAATCATAAATGAAGCTGCTGACTATAATGGCAGTGTTCATCTAGATGATGTAAACGGCAGTTTACAATTAACAATCATTGATGAACAGACTGCTCAAAGTTTTATCATTAATCAGCAGGATATCCGCGAAGTACAATTGGCCAAATCTGCTATCAGAACAGGCATAGACACTTTGCTTAGACTAGCCAATTTGACTGCGCAGGATCTGGATGTAATATATTTGGCAGGAGCCTTTGGCAATGTTTTAAAGGCAGATAGTTGTTTCAATATTGGGCTTTTGCCCCGGGTAAGTGTGGCCAAGATTGCATGTATCGGCAATGCAGCCGGTGAAGGTGCACTAAGAGCATTATTGTCTGATAAAGCTTTGACTGAGGCAGATATTTGGCAGCAGAAAATCAGTTATGTGGAATTGGCAAATGACAGTAATTTTCAAGCCGGTTTTATCGATAATCTTAATTTTAAAAACAGCTAATTGGGAAAAGATTAGTTAAGAGTAAATATTATTTAAACGAG
>JAAZFJ010000306.1 GCA_012511795.1 Syntrophomonadaceae bacterium | reverse complement strand
GGGATCGGCACGATTATTGGAGCCCAATTGGGAGTATATGTTTCAGGTTTGATAAAACCACTGGCCTTTAAAGGATTGTTTACATTACTATTTCTCTACCTGGCTACTTCTTACCTGATTAAATAATGTAGCGTAGCTACAAAGAAACATGAATGAATAATAATAGAAATTATCAGACAGTGAGTAAATATTTGTTTAAGGAGAAATTCTATGATTCCACTGCGGGACAGCACCCCGGGAGAAACCTTTCCTGCAGTTACAGTCACCATTATTGCGGTGAATGTGCTGATATTTTATTTTACATCAATGCTTAATGAACAGGGAGTTCAGCAATTGTACTACTTATTTGGATTAGTCCCTGGTTATTATACGGTTAACGGAGCAGCTCCAAATGGCTATCTGCCGTTTTTATCTTCCTTTTTTTTGCACGGCAGCTGGATGCATGTGATCAGTAATATGTGGATATTGTGGCTGTTTGGCGATAACGTGGAAGACCGTATGGGCAAATTTAAATTTGTACTTTTTTATCTGACTTGTGGAGTTATAGCCGGATTGGCACATTTTTTGATCTACCCTGACTCCAATGTACCGGTAGTAGGGGCTTCCGGAGCAGTAGCCGGGATTATGGGTGCTTACTTTATCATGTTTAGACACGCCAAAATATTGACTTATGTTCCGCCTTTTTTCCTCTTTAGTTTACCGGCCTGGATCTATCTGGGATTCTGGGGGATATCACAATTCTGGGGCGGAACAGTAGATTTATTTATTGCTGACTCCACCGGACAAATAGCCTTTTGGGCTCATGTGGGCGGTTTTATCAGCGGAGTATTATTATATCGCTTTTTTCTTAAAACCCCCATAAATCATTCCGGATATGATTATTAACCTTTCACCTTTTTGCGTTTCTGATACATTTTACTGACCTGCTCAGTCAATTCACTGGTGTCAACACCTTCATTACGCAGATAATAGATAGTATTTTCAATGCGCGCCTGGCTTTCTTTTATTTCTGCCCAATGTTTTTCTTCCTCATAAAGATTCATGCACTCCTGAATTTCGTTGGCCCGACCTGTTTCCAGATAGTATTTAAACAGGATCAATGGATCAAACATTTGATAATCCGGGTGTATATAAGATTTGCTCAAAATATTTTTGTAGACGATCAGGCTGGCCTTGGCTGATTTTATTTTAGCTTCAGCAATGGCAATATCTTCAAAACATTTATCAGTGAGCGCCCATTTATGATTGTGCCAGTCTGCCAGTACCTTCTTAAAACGTTCCAGTGATTTTTCAAATTCACGGTATCTGATCAAATAAACTTTTGTGTCATGGCTGAAATGACTATAAGCCTCATAATATTTTTTGCGCCAGGAACCGGGTTTTATGAATTTAACTAAGTTGTTCTCTTTACCGGGAGTTTCCAGGAGGTCTTTTTCAGGTTTTTCTGGCTGATTATCAGGTTCAACCGGATAGAAGTCTTCCATTTCAACAATTTGATACCGTTGTTCCAAACAAAGGTTGAGATACTCTACATGTTTTTCCAGTTTTTCTATTTCTGTAAGTGCGGTAATACACATTGAGATATCTTTGATCAATTCCTCCGAGTTTTTTAGCTTTTTTGTATCCCTGCGGCTTCGGGAATAACTTAAAACATCACTTCCGATAGGAATGCTGGTATCTAATTCAAGCAAGAGTGCAATGTCTTTGCCACTGATGCTTTCCGCTGGTGCAGCAGATTTGGTGAAATAAAAACGGGTATTGGTCAAGGGATAATAATAAGGACCGATGGTATTTAGGTATTCTGATTCGGACAATGAAAAAAGATCAGCTTTTGCATTCAACTGTTCATCTATGAGCTCCAGCCAAACAAAAAGCGGTGCTTCCAAATCACGTTCATTTTTGGCAATTTTATTCAGTTCATTATAAGTCAGCAAAGGAATTTTAATATAGGAATTATAATAATAAAACAGTACTTGCTGGGGATCATAAATCAGTAAAGTGCTTAAATCAAGAAAGTGCCAATCTTCTTTGTTTAAAAATGTTTTAAACATGCTGATATCAACCTCCTAAAAAATATGCTCCATATTATTTCTATAATTTTCCAGAAATCCCTCCTTTTTAGGAAATTAAAGTTTGACCTTTCCTTTATTTTGAATTAAGGGTAAGATTATCAGTAAATCACAAACCAGTAAGGAGAAAAAAATGTTTAAGGCAATTTTGTTTGATTTGGATGGCACACTACTTGATATAGATATGAATATTTTTTTGCAGCATTATTTTCGAGTGATGATGAGGATGGCAGAAGAAGAAGGTATTCGTGACAGCCGCAGATTAGTGGAACAGGTGTATAAATCTACTGATGTGATGATTGCCGACCGGGATCATAATACCAGTAATGAAAAAGCTTTTATGCAGGATTTTTTTGCCGCCACTGGCTGGGAAGAAACCCCGGTGCTTAACTTTTTTAATAAGTTTTATGAAACTGGTTTTCCTAAACTAAGAAAATATTGTCGACCTTTCCCGGGTATTCCTGAAATGATGGAGGATATATTTAGTAAAGATATAAAGGTAGTTATAGCAACCAATGCGGTATTTCCTCTAACAGCATTGGAGCAAAGACTGGCCTGGGCAGGACTGCAGGGTTTTGATTTTGAGCTGATAACATCTTATGAAATCATGCATTACTGTAAGCCACATCTCGAATATTATGAAGAGATAACCAGATTGATCAATATTAAACCTCAGGATTGTCTGATGGTAGGTAATGATACCGGTGAAGACCTGCCGGCAGGACTATTAGGTATGAAGACCTTTTTAGTGGATGACCTTTTAATCGATAAGGGTGCCTCTTATAAGCCAACCTGGCGGGGGAATCTGAAAAGTTTCTGCCAGTTTGCTAAAAGTTTTTAAATGATAAATTTGCTTTGCACTGGGTAAAGTAAGGAAAATATGAAGGAGAAGATTTATTACGATGAAATCCCAGGCGAAGAATAATAGGAAAAAGAATAAGAAACCAACCCAGCGGGATTTGATGAAAATGGAAATAGCCAAAGAATTGGGATTATGGGAGCAGATCGAAAGGGATGGCTGGGAGTCTCTGACCAATGAAGCCTGCGGGCGAGTGGGCGGATTAATGAATAAAAGAATTAAACAAGCAAAGAATCCTAATCAAAACTAAGTGAAAACGGTCTCTTATGAGGCCGTTTTTTATACTTTCTGAAAGTATAAGTGCAACCACGGTTCCGCCATCGCCAGAGGCTCGACGGAAACCGGGTTTTCTATATACTATCAGAAGTCATAATTATTAAAAGGGTGATAGTATAAGTGCAACCACGGTTCCGCCATCGCCAGAGGCTCGACGGAAACCGGGTTTTCTATATTTATCATATAATTACTATAATAGAGCCGATAAAAGTTATAATAAAGAAGATATACTTATATTTAAAGCGAGGTTATGTTGTGGATAAGATCAAAAACGTCAGAAATTACTTAAAAGATAGAAATCCTCAGTTGGAGATCATTCTGCTAAAGGAGGATATAAGTACTGCATTTTTAGCAGCACAAGCCCTGGGTACTGAAGTGGGGCAGATTGCTAAATCTATTTTATTCAAAACCAAAGATGACAGATTCCTGATGGTTGTTTCGGCCGGTGATGTAAAAATTGACAGCAAAGCAGTGAAAAATCTGACCGGCTCCCGGGTGCGCATGGCTAATGCCGAGGAAGTTGAAGAGATCACAGGTTTTAATATCGGCGGTGTCTGTCCTTTTGCTTTAAAGCAGGAGGTACCGATATTTTTAGATGAAAGCTTGAAGCGCTATGAAATCGTATATACTGCGGCTGGCACTTCAAACACCGCTTTGCCCATTAGTTTTGAAGAACTGTGCCGTGTAACCGGCGGACAAACCTGTAAAGTATCATGATCTGCTTACATGGCGGAAGTATTAAAAATAAGGAGATAAATATGGCTCAAGGCTTTGTTCATTTACATAACCATACAGAATACAGCCTCTTGGATGGTGCCTGCAGAATCGGAGAACTGACAGCCCGCTGTTCTGAACTGGGAATGCCGGCGGTGGCTATTACTGACCACGGAGTATTATATGGGGCAATAGATTTCTACCGAGCTGCCAAAAAAAGCAACATTAAAGCAATTATAGGCTGCGAAGTATATATAGCCCCGCGCAGCCGTTTTGACAAACAGCCCAAAGTAGATGATGATTTAGCTCATTTTATTCTGTTGGCTAAAAATGCTGAAGGCTATCAGAATTTGGTCAAAATCGTCAGTTTAGCCTTTATAGAAGGATTTTATTACAAGCCTCGTGTTGACAGGGACCTGCTGGAAACATACCGGGAGGGGTTGATCGCTCTGTCCGGCTGTGTGGCAGGGGAAATTCCTCAGTTGCTCATTGCAGGAAATTATGATGCAGCGGTTAATACTGCAAAATATTATGATGAACTCTTTGGCCGCGGCAACTTTTACCTGGAGTTGCAGGACCATGGTATGCCGGAAGAAAAAAAAGTCTGCCAGCTTCTATGCAGAATAAGTGACGAAACCGGCATCCCGGTTGTGGCAACCAATGATGCCCATTATCTTAACAAAGGCGATGCTGCGGTACACGATGTTTTGCTTTGTATCCAGACGGGGACGGTAGTTTCCAATGAGCAGAGGATGCGCTTCCCAGGCAATGAATTTTACATTAAAAACGAAGAAGAAATGTCCCGGCTTTTTCACTATCGTCCGGATGCAATTGCTAACAGCCTGGTGATTGCCGATCAGTGCAAGGTTGAATTTGACTTCTCAAAATTTTACCTTCCTTATTTTAATCTGCCGGCAGGTACTACTGAAGAGGATTATTTAAGCAGACTGGTATGGGAAAAACTCCCTCTAAAATATCCTGATGCAGATGAAAGTATTAAAAAAAGATTGGACTATGAGCTTAAAACCATTATTGAGATGGGGTTTGCCGCATATTTTTTAATCGTCTGGGATCTGGTCCGCTGGGCAAAAGAAAATCATGTACCGGTAGGGCCGGGCAGGGGATCTGCTGCCGGAAGCCTGGTTTCATACCTCCTTGGAATAACAGCTATAGATCCCTTAAAATATAACCTGATTTTCGAACGTTTCCTCAATC
>JAAZFJ010000305.1 GCA_012511795.1 Syntrophomonadaceae bacterium | reverse complement strand
GCGATATTTTATCTGTTTACAAGCAGCGGATCAATTTGTGCTACTGAATTACCCAGCGGAGAGTACTTTACTTTGATTAATGAAAACAATCAAATGATCCATCAAACCGGTTTAATCGTAAATATAGGTGATGAATATATTACTGCTGACAATTCACGCTATAGAGTTACTTTCATCGATGGCAAAACAGCCAGTTGTATTTATCTTGGCGAAGAAGCCATGCCGGTTTTAGAATACAGTCCTCAGCGTAAGGCCTGGGTTTTTAAATCCCGGGATATACCTGCGGTAACTGGAAAGAAACCTACCATAGCCGTGTATCATACTCACAATGATGAATCTTATATCCCTGGTGACGGCACTGAAAGTATCGATGGAAGAGGAGGAATTCATGATGTAGGAGAGACTCTGGTCAGCCAGCTTAAGAAACTCGGTTTTAATGTTGAATACAGTGAAAACAATCATAACCCCCATGATATCAATGCCTATACTCGTTCCCGTAGAACAGCAAGTACCCTGTTAAAGAAAAACCCGGATGTTGTGTTGGATGTACATCGTGATGCTACACCTCCTGAACAATATAAAGCAGAAGTTAAAGGCAAAGAAGTTACTAAAGTTAAATTAGTAATCGGCCGGCAAAATCCTAATATGAAAACTAATCTGGAATTTGCTAAAAAGATCAAAGCATTGATGGATAAAAAACAGCCGGGACTTTCAAATGGAATTTTTATGGGAAAATCTACTTTTAACCAGGATTTGCATCCTCGTTCTGTTTTAATAGAGGTGGGAGCTCATACCAATAGCAAAGATAATGCAGAACAAGGGGTAGCATTATTTGCCCAGACACTGCCTGCAGCATTAGGTGTGGCAAGTGAAGAGGGTGAAGGAGTGGCGGCCAGGAAACCAATGGCCGGTGACAACCAGGGTGCAGGGACAACTATTGCGGTTATTCTGGCAGTTGTAGCAGCAGCCATCGGCGGCTTTTATTTCCTGAATAAGGGCAATGTAAAACGCTGATGGAGGAGTATTTAATTGTTCTGCTGGCAGCTACAGGGGCTGGTTTTATCAACAGAGTTATATTACTGAGAAGTGATTATCGCCAGTACCCCTCTTATCCCCATGGACATCTTACTCATTTGGCACTGGGCTTTATTGCAGCCAGTCTGGGAGCCGTTGCAGTTGTTGCCATCGCTGAACCGGACTATGTAGCAGTTACTTTCCTGGTCCTTGCAGCGCAGCAGTTCAGAGAAATAAGAAACATGGAACGGGAGACACTTAGCAAGCTGGAAGAAACCAAGATAATTTCACGGGGCACAGATTATATCGAAGGAATTGCCAGAGTTTTTGAAGCCAGAAATTATCTGGTTATCTTTACTGCTTTGATAACCGGTACTGTAGTACAGATCTCAAGTTGGCCATATGCATTGATCGCTGCGCCGATTTTGATCATTGCCTCTAATAAATTAATGAGCGGCAAAGTTATTGGCGATATTGCTGAGATAAAAGAAGCCAAAATATCATTTGAAGGAGCCATGCTTAAGGTCGAAGATGTTTTTATCATGAATGTAGGGTTACCCCAGAATCGTGAGAAAATTATCGAGGAAGGAATGGGAGTAATCATTAAGCCAAAAGATGATAATGCCCGCTTAACTCTTGATTCGCCCGGGCAGCGCATGGCTATAATCCATGATGTGGCAGCGATCCTGGGTTCAAAAGTAGATATCAATGAACCTGAACTAACACCATCTGCCCGCAAACATGTGGATAAAGGATATTTGGTTTTCTATTTGGTGGCCAATGAACCTGATATAAACTATATGATCGAGATCATAAAGCGGGTACCAGTTATCGAATCATCTAAAGGTGCGGCATTAAGCAGCTATTTTGGCAGAAAGGCAGCAGATTAATGGAGATAAAAATTAATGATTATATTCTGGCCATCATCACCCTTGACCTAAAAAAAGTCAGCGGCGGAGGCTGTCCGGTTTTTCTTGCTGCTGATGAAGAAGAATTACATAAAACCAGTCTTTATTTAGCCAAGGTCACGGGGGGGATTGTACATGACTTGGAAAATGGGATTTTGATTGTATGTAAGCATTGATCAGGAGGGGAATATGATCATTATTTATCATTGTTATGGCGGCTCACACTCTTCGGTTACTGCAGCTGCTATTCATCTGGGCTTGATAGGCAAGGATAAACCTCCAACCAATGAAGAACTTATGGCTATACCGTATTTTGACAATACTACTGATAATGACTTCGGCTCCATCCGCTTTATAGGATTTGACGAATATAATAATTCTGTTTTTGTTATGGGGAAAAAAAGCCAGGCAGATCGTTTCAGCCATGTATTGATGGGGATTGGGGAATTACTGGGCAAAAAGGAAGAAATATTAGCGGTTAATACCATGGGCAGAGTTAACTGGAGTATGAAGCTGGGTGGATTTACTTCCCGCAGAGTAGGCTTGGCTTTTTTAGGCAGGCCTTTATTATTAAAAGGAACCACCAAAGCTTTCTGGGATTTGGTAAGCCTGGTTGAAATGACTCGTCTAAAAATCTTAAATAAGGTTAAAACTCAATGAAAATTATATTTTTAGGAACAACTGGGGTACATCATGCTCTTATAGCCGCTTATTTATATATAGGAAATAAACTTGAAAGTAATTTTCAAAAATATCCGGGATTCGCTGATCTTGATAAAGAAGCTAGCGGCTATCCAATTTTTTTAGGCTCTGATAAATCTGAGAATATGGTTTATGCTCTGGGCTGTGAAACAGATATTTCATTAGTTAAAAAGGCTATCGAACAATTGACTGTAATTATGGGCAGCCAGTCAGATGAAATAAAAGTTGTGCCTATTTCCATCCCGGATGAACGGATCTTGCTTACACTGACCAGAATTGCCTCAATTACCAATGCAGGCAATTGGCATTTTTGGGCTTCCGGGTTTATCATCAAAAGATACCTTTCTAAAATAGCTGCCCGGGTAAAAGAAATACAAAATGAGCTAACTGGTCAAAATTAATAAAGAATTCTGAAACGGTATGCCCTGGCTGCCGTTTTTTAAATCTTGCGAGTTTGGGTGGTTTGATGGATAATGTTTACGAGCCAGCCAATCAACGGAGGTTAGAAATGGTAATCATAAAAGAAGTATTAAAGGGAAGTATTGGCCAGGAAATCGGCATAAATCCTGGGGATGACCTGCTATCCATAGATGGACAGCCAATTGATGATATACTGGACTACCAATTCTTTTCCAGTGACAGTGAGTTTTTATTGTCTATTAAAAAGCCTGATGGTGAGCAATGGGACATAGATATTGAAAAAGATTATGATGAAGATTTAGGTCTGGTTTTTGACGGCGTGGTTTTCGACAGGATGAAAAGATGTAAAAACAAGTGCGTATTCTGTTTTATTGACCAACTGCCTCCCAGGATGCGTTCCACCTTATATACCAAAGACGACGATTATCGTTATTCATTTTTATATGGTAATTTTATAACTCTGACCAACCTTACTGAAAGAGATTGGAGCAAAATCATCAATATGCACCTTAGCCCTTTGTATGTGTCTGTTCACAGTATGGATCCGGAAGTAAGAATCAGGATGCTTAATAATAAAAATGCTGCTGAAATAAAAAACCAACTGCAGCGTTTAAAAGATGCGGATATAAAAATACATACTCAAATCGTACTGTGTCCGGGAATTAATGATGGTGATGTTTTATCAGATACTATTGAACAGCTGGCAGAGTTACGCCCTTCAGTACTATCCATTGGTATTGTTCCGGTGGGACTTACTGGCTATCGCAGTGATTTACCGAATTTGCGCGGGTTTACTGCTGATGAAATCAAAGCAATTATATTTTTAGTGGACCAGTGTCAGAATCGCTTCAGGAAAGAATATGGATATGGTTTGGTTTATCTGGCGGACGAGTTTTATATTGCAGTTGGTTTGCCGGTACCGGAGGAAGAATACTATGATGATTTTAGTCAAATAGAAAACGGAATAGGATTGGCAAGAATTTTATTGGATCAATTTCAAATAATAGAACCGGATTTGCCGGAAGAAATAGAGCCCAGGACAGCTTATCTGATTACAGGTTATTCGGCTTTGCCGGTAATAAACTATATTGTTGACAGGCTGAACCGGATCAAGGGACTTGAGGCAGTGGCCCTGCCCATTCCCAACCACTTTTTTGGCGGCAATGTTTCGGTGACAGGACTACTCACCGGAAGCGATATTATCGATTATTTAGGCATAAACTATAAGGATAAAAATGTGATCATTCCGGAGGTAGTCTTAAAAGACGGAGAAGATGTATTATTAGATGATGTAAGTATTAAAGAGATATCAGCAAAAACCGGTGCCAGAATCAGTACCGTTGATGGAAGTGCTCAGAATCTGGTTGATGCAATATTGAAAGGAGTCTAAAATGGCAAAACCAATAGTGGCTATTGTAGGAAGGCCGAATGTAGGTAAATCCACGCTATTTAACCGCCTGGTGGGAGCGCGAAAAGCAATCGTTGAGGATATTGCGGGCGTAACCAGGGATAGGCTCTATGATGTCTCTGATTGGGTTGGCCGGGAATTTATTGTCATCGACACAGGGGGGATCCGTTTTGATGAAGGAGATATTTTTACCCGTGAAATTAAGTGGCAGGCTGAACTGGCCATAGAAGAAGCGGATGTGTTGCTTTTTGTGGTGGATAGCAAAGAAGGCATCACCCATGAAGACCAACAAGTGGCAAATTTGCTTCGCAGGTCGGGAAAACCAGTGGTACTGGCGGCCAATAAAGTGGAAGATTTCAGCAAGCAGCTTGATTATTATGAATTTTATCAGCTGGGACTGGGTGATCCAATTCCTGTTTCAGCAATGCATGGGTTAAATACCAATGACCTGCTGGATGCAGTGGTCGAAAAATTTGGACCGCCGGAACAATTCCAGGAAGATCCTGATGCCATCAAAATCGCAATCGTTGGCAGGCCAAATGTAGGCAAATCTTCTTTGGTAAATTCACTCCTGGGTGAATCCAGAGTAATTGTCAGTGATGTACCGGGTACTACCAGAGATGCTATTGATACACCATTTCAATATCAGGGCAATAAATATATTCTGATCGATACTGCCGGAGTAAGAAAAAAATCACGTGTGAAAGAACCTACAGAGAAATATAGTATTATTAGAACCTTGAAAAGCGTTGAGCGTGCTGATGTGGCACTGATTTTGATTGATGCTGTCATCGGTGTTACTGAACAGGATCAGCGAATTGCCGGTTATGTTCATGAGCAGTTTAAGCCCAATATTATTGTTGTAAACAAATGGGACCTGATTGAAAAAGATGGCCATACCATGAATGAATTTGACAAAGACATAAGGCAGGAGTTGAAATTTTTAGCCTATTCACCGATTATGTATATATCCGCTTTGACCAAAAAACGTATTTTTAAAGTAATCGAACTGGTGGATTTTGTGGCCGAACAAAACAGCCGCAGGATCGGAACATCAGAACTGAATCAAGTCTTAAATGATGCCATGATGGTAAATCCTTTGCCAGGGGGAGGCAGCAAGAAGATAAAAATAGTTTATTCAACGCAAGTGGCAACAGCGCCTCCTACTTTTGTCTTGTTCGCCAATTACCCTGAAGAAGTTCACTTCTCGTACTTGCGTTACCTGGAAAATGTATTGCGCAAAAATTTTGGCTTTGAAGGTACTCCAATAAAATTGATTGTAAGGCAAAAAACTTCCAAAGAATAAAGGAGGGAGAGTTTTGCAGGAGATATTACTGGTTATTCTTTGCTATCTGATTGGCTCAGTTCCTTTTTCTTATATATTTGGCCGTACTTTGGGCGGAGTTGATATAAGAAGCAGAGGCAGCGGCAATGTGGGGGCTACCAATGTTTTAAGAAATCTGGGGGTCAAACCCGCAATACTGGCTTTTACTGCAGATCTTCTAAAAGGATTTATTGCTGCCTGGATCGCTTATGCATGGGGAAACCCCCTTCTGGTTTTCCTTTGCCCTGCAGCAGCCATCATTGGACATTGTTATCCGCTGTTCCTCAGATTCAAAGGGGGAAAAGCTGTCGCTACTGCCAGCGGGATGGTCTTATTCAATGATCCTGTCATTTTTATATCATTAGTAGCAGTCTTTGTTCTGGTGGTCTTTATATCCCGTTATGTTTCACTGGGTTCCCTGACCGTAGCGGTTTTGCTGCCATTTGTTGCCATTCTTTTAAATCAGAATATTGAAGTAATCCTTCTGTACTTTTTTGCAGCAACATTGATTATTTATAAACATAAAGAAAACATTGACAGACTCAGAAAAGGAATTGAATCTAAAATTACCGGCAGAATTCACAGTTAAAGACAAAGGGGAGTAATTTATGGAAAAAGTTTGCATATTAGGAGCAGGAAGCTGGGGTACTGCCCAGGCTGTTTTACTAAGTAGGAACTGTAAACAGATATCTTTGTGGGCTAAACCTGAAGAAGGACTTGATGCTTTTATGGCCACCGGGGAGAATAAAAAATATCTTCCCGGCGTCACTATTCCTGAGAACGTTTCAGTCACCACTGATTTAAATGAAGCAGTTGAGCATTCAAGTGTGGTGGTTCTGGCTGTGCCATCTCAGGCAATAAGAGAAATCCTGGCCAAGCTCAAACCGATTTTGCATAAGGATATGTATATTGTCAATACCGCCAAAGGTTTGGAACTGAATACCGGCATGAGAATGAGTCAGGTGGCAGAAGATGTTTTGGGAAGCGCCATAAAAAATCGTTATGCGGTTTTATCAGGACCCAGTCACGCCGAAGAAGTAGCTGTGGAATTACCTACTGCTGTGACAGTAGCAGCTTATAAAAGAGAAATCGCTTTTGATATTCAGGATACATACATGTCATCAAATTTCAGAGTCTATACCAATCCTGACGTTGCAGGGGTAGAACTGGGGGGCTCTCTGAAGAATATCGTGGCACTTTCAACTGGAATCGCTATGGGGCTTGGATATGGAGACAATACCCAGGCAACCATCATTACCCGGGGTTTGAACGAAATGATAAAGATAGCAGGTAAAATGGGCGCTGATCCCCGTACCTTATATGGGCTCAGCGGCCTTGGAGATTTGGTAGTTACCTGTGGAAGCAAGCACTCCAGAAACCGTCAGGCAGGAATGCTGATCGGACAGGGAAAAACTCCGGAAGAAGCCCTTGAAGAAACGGGAATGATAGTAGAAGGTTATTATACCACTAAAGTGGTTCATGAACTGGCCAGAAGTTTGAATGTGGAAATGCCCATCGTGAAGTCCTGCTACTATGTTTTATATGAAGGCAGGCCGCCTGAAGAAGAAGTTGAATTACTGATGACTCGACGAAAAAAGCACGAGATTGAAGAAATAGTTGAAAATTTACAGGGATGGTAGCGAAGTGTGGGACAACCACACTTTTTTTCTTTTCTGGTTATATTACCGAAAATTGATAAATATATTTATAGTGTTATAAGCTAAGAGTATTTTGCTGGAAAAAATATTCGTTTTTAGCGTAAGGGTACCTTTTAAAGTCTAAATCAGAGGGAGGGATAAAGGAAAGTGGAAGGAAACAACATCTTGAGAGATATCGCTGAGCGTACTGGCGGCGATATTTATCTGGGAGTAGTAGGACCGGTCAGAACGGGGAAATCAACATTCATTAAACGCTTTATGGAACTAATGATACTGCCGAACATCAAGGATATTTATGACAGGGAGCGGTCAAAAGACGAGCTTCCTCAAAGCGGTGCCGGGAAGACCATAACTACTACAGAACCCAAATTTGTGCCCAATGAAGCAGTAGAAATAACTACCAAGAATGGTCTTAATCTAAAAGTAAGACTTATCGATTGTGTTGGTTATGCTGTAGAAGGGGCCTTGGGTTACGAAGAGGATGAAGAACCTCGAATGGTAAAGACTCCCTGGTTTGACTACGAGGTGCCTTTCGAAGAAGCGGCCGAGATAGGAACCAGGAAAGTAATAGCAGACCATTCGACGATCGGAATTGTGATGACTACTGATGGCAGTATCACAGAAATACCCAGAGACCACTATGTATTACCTGAAGAAAGGGTAATAGAAGAACTAAAGGAACTGAATAAGCCATTTATCATGCTGCTCAACTCAATTCATCCATATGACAAAGAAACATTGATATTGGTGGATGAACTGGCCGAAAAATACGGTGTAAGTGTAATTCCCATCGATGCTGCCAGGGTCACAGTAGAACAAATCTTTGGTATCTTGGAAGAAGTACTATACGAATTCCCCGTACAGGAAGTCAATATCAGATTACCCAAATGGGTGGATGAACTGGATGAAGAGTTTTGGCTGCGGGATGACCTGGAAACAGCCATCAGGGATGTTTTGAATGAAATTCAAAAAGTACGGGATATTGACAAAGCAATCGAAAAACTATCTGAAATAGAAAACATAAGCTATGTAAGTCTGGAAGAAATGAATCTGGGTACAGGTGAAGCACTGATCGATGTAACAGTTCCTGAGGAATTATTCTATAATTGTTTGTCTGATGTCAGCGGCTATAATGTAAGCGGAACCCATGACATTATGAGACTGATGAAAGATTTTAGCGTAGCCAAGAAAGAATTTGACAAGATTTCTTCAGCTCTGGAAGAAGTCAAGGAAACTGGTTACGGGGTAGTGACTCCCCAACTGGAAGAAATGATTTTGGAAGAACCGGAACTAATTCGTCAGGGCAGCCGTTTTGGTGTGAAATTAAAAGCCAAGGCTCCATCACTGCATATTATAAGGGCGGACATTACTACTGAGATCACTCCGATCATAGGAACTGAAAGACAGTGTGAAGAACTGGTTCGTTATATGCTGGACGAATTTGAAGAAAATCCTTCGAAAATCTGGGAGTCCAATCTGTTTGGAAAATCACTTCATGATCTGGTCAGAGAAGGAATTCAGAATAAGCTCCATCGCATGCCGGAAAATGCTCAGCATAAACTGCAGGATACCTTGCAGAGGATCGTTAATGAAGGCAGCGGCGGTTTGATCGTCATCATCATTTAATTTAAATAAGCATTCATTTAAAGAGCCGGCTTTAAAGCCGGTTCTTTTACTTTTGCCCGCTATAGTCTATAATAATTAAATCATCCAGTTTTGAATTATAAAATCCAAAAGATTTCAAGCAAATATGATTTAAGTGTCAGAGTTTGCTTTTGAAAAATATTTTTAGCAGGAGGTTATTATGATTAATATAGCAGTACTTGGCTGTGGTACAGTTGGCTCCGGTGTAATAAAGCTGCTTGCGCAGAATTCCGAAACCATCGCCCTGCGCGGAGGAGAGCCAATATCATTAAAATGGGTCCTGGAATTGGATAAGGAAAAATGTGAGACTGCAGGGGTAGCAGATGGAGCAATCGCTGCCAGTTTTGATGATATCCTTAATGATGAAGAAATAGATATAGTAGTTGAGTTGATTGGCGGGCTCGAACCAGCCTTTAGTTTCATAACCGCAGCCATGAAGAAAGGCAAGCATATTGTTACTGCCAATAAAGATCTGATTGCTGTGAAAGGAAAGGAAATATTTGAAATCGCTGAAGCCAATCAGGTTGATTTCTATTTCGAAGCAAGTGTAGCAGGGGGGATCCCAATCATTTCCCCGCTGAAGCAAGCTTTAGCAGGAAACCGGATCCAGCAGGTAATAGGGATATTAAACGGTACCACCAACTATATACTGACCAAGATGAGCCAGGAAGGAAGAGCATTTGATGATGTTCTTGCCGAAGCTCAAAAACTTGGTTATGCAGAAGCAGACCCCTCAGCAGATGTTGAAGG
Source organism: Syntrophomonadaceae bacterium (assembly GCA_012511795.1). Taxonomy (GTDB): domain Bacteria; phylum Bacillota; class Syntrophomonadia; order Syntrophomonadales; family Syntrophomonadaceae; genus UBA1368. Next base: position 2,987 of record JAAZFJ010000305.1, on the reverse strand, counting down.
ACTGGATGCAGCCAGGAAAATAGCTATTTTATCCTCCATCGCCTTTAACAGCAGAGTTACATTGGATGATGTATATGTAGAGGGGATTACGAAAATTACCCCGGCTGATATCAAATATGCTGATGAACTTGGCTTTATCGTAAAATTACTGGCCATCGGCAAAGAAACAGATGGGCAGATACAGACCCGGGTTCATCCGGCCTTTTTACCGAAAGACCATCCTTTGGCAGCGGTAAATGATGTGTTTAATGCGGTATTTGTTCAGGGAGATGCAGTTGGAGAAATCATGCATTTTGGCCGTGGGGCAGGGCAGATGCCTACTGCCAGTTCGGTAATGGGTGATATTATTGAAATAGTAAGGAACATCAGGCAGCAAACTAATGGGCGCATTGGGTGTACCTGTTACGAGGATAAACAAGCCTTAAGCATAGACTGCCTGGCAGCACAATTTTATATTCGCATGACTGTTACTGACCGTCCCGGAGTATTGGCGGGTATTGCCGGAGTATTCGGCAACCATAATGTGAGCCTGGCTACAGTTTTACAAAAAACCAGCCAGGAAAACATGGCCGAACTCATCCTTATAACCCACGAAGTCAAAGAACGGGACCTGCGTGATGCTTTGATTGTCCTAAAGGAAATGTCTATTGTAACTGCCATCAACAATGTAATCAGACTCGAAGGTGTTCAGAGAACAGAAATATAAGCAGGAGGACCTATGATCAAAGTGAAAGTTCCGGCGACCAGTGCTAATCTAGGTCCCGGATTTGATACATTCGGCCTGGCGCTTGATTTATTCCTCACCGTAGAAGCAGCTGAGGCTATAAAAACCAGCTGCCGTTTCACCGGCGAAGGGCAAGACCAACTGAATCAAGAGGAAGAGGAAAACATAATTATAAAGGCCATCAAAAGAGTTTTCCGGGAGGCAGGAGAAACTGCCCCTGACTTAGCGTTGACGGTTAATAATCAAATCCCTATAGGAAAGGGCTTAGGAAGCAGTGCAGCAGCCATCGTTTCCGGCGTACTTATAGGGAATGAATTACTGGATAAAAAGTTCAGCCATGGGCAGCTGATAAATATTGCTGCCGATATGGAAGGTCATGCTGATAATATCGTACCTGCCATGTCAGGGGAACTGACTACGGTAATGGAAGATGACAAAACCGTTTACTATCAAAAAATAAAAACGCCGGCCGATTTAAAAATAATCATCGCCGTCCCTGATTTTCAGCTTCCTACCCATAAATCCCGTGAAATATTGCCGGAAAAGGCAGATATTCATGATACTACGGCTAACCTGCAGAGGGCATGTCTGTTGCTGGCCAGCTTTTTTAACGGTGATTTCAGTCTGCTTGATATAGCCATGGATGATAAAATATATCAGCCTTTAAGAAAACAATTTATTCCCGGTTTTGATGAAGTTTTAAACCAGGCCAGGGCAGCAGGCGCCAAGGGTGCAGCTTTAAGCGGAGCAGGCCCCTCGGTTATTGCCTTTGCTTTAAACCGGGAGGAAGCAGTTGGTCAGGCGATGCAGGAAGCGTTTAACAAGAACAATGTTTCTTGCCGCATTTTTTATCTTAACCCCAACCATACGGGGGCAGTCATTTTTTAGTAAATGTATACCAGGGAGGAATATAATTGTCACTGATAGTAGCAAAATTTGGCGGAAGTTCTGTAGCTTCTATAGAAAAAATCAAAAATATTGCACAGCGCATTAAGGATATGCGCGATCAGGGAAATAATGTAGCAGTGGTAGTGTCAGCAATGGGAGATACCACCGATGATTTGATCGCTCTTGCGAAAGCTACAGGAGGTGACCTTAGCGGCAGAGAAATGGACATGCTTCTGGCTACTGGTGAACAACAATCAGCAGCTCTTTTAGCCCTAACACTGAAAAATATGGGCTGTGATGCTGTATCACTAACCGGCTGGCAGGCAGGGATCATGAGCGATTCTACCTACAATAAAGCCAAAATAAGCGATATTGATACCAACCGTATCATGGCAGAACTTAATAATGGCAAGACAGTTATAATTGCAGGTTTCCAGGGCATATCACCGGGCGGAGACATCACAACCCTGGGCAGGGGAGGTTCTGATACCAGTGCAGTGGCTATTGCAGCAGGACTAAAAGCTGATCGCTGCCTGATATTCACTGATGTTGAAGGGGTATTTACAGCCGACCCCCGTATCGTACCTGATGCCCGAAAGCTGTCATCCATAGCCTACGAAGAGATGCTGGAAATGGCTATTCTGGGGGCTGCGGTAATGCAACCCCGGGCAGTGGAATGTGCCATGCAGAATAATATTGACGTTGAGGTATTATGCAGTTTTAAAAATAATCCCGGAACCATCATAACGGAGGTAAGCAACATGGAAAAACAAAAAGTAGTAAGCGGTGTAGCCCATGATTATAATTGCGCAAAAGTAGCGATATTTGATGTACCTGACCAGCCGGGGATTGCCAAGACTCTCTTTAAGGCACTGGCTGAAGGCGGAATAAATGTTGACATGGTTATACAAAGTGCCATGCGCAATAATCATAATGATATAGCCTTTACCATCGAAAGAGACGATTTAAGCAAGGCGCTGCCGGTAGTGAATGAACTGGTTAAAAAAATCGGCGCCTCAGGCTGCTCCTTTGGCGACAAGGTAGCCAAAGTTTCCATTGTAGGTGCAGGGATGCAGACCAACCCCGGAGTAGCTGCAGATATGTTTGAAGCCTTAGCTGATGAAGATATAAATATCCATATGATAAGCACTTCAGAAATCAGAGTATCCTGTATAATTGACGAAGAACTCACCCAAAAAGCTGTCCTGGCACTGCATAAAAAGTTTGCTTTAAGTGAACTGGAATAATAATAACCCCGGGGTATAAGAAAGCTTATCTTGACTAAAATAATCTGGTGATATACAATATTCATTGCGTCGGGGTGTAGCTCAGTTTGGTATGAGCGCTACGTTGGGGACGTAGAGGCCGCTGGTTC
>JAAZFJ010000304.1 GCA_012511795.1 Syntrophomonadaceae bacterium | reverse complement strand
TGGAAAAAACCAACCACACCTTCACCGGCTGGAATACTCAGGCTGATGGTAATGGTGATGATTATGCCCCAGATGCTACCCTCACCATGCCAGCTGCAGATGTGACACTCTATGCCCAGTGGGAAGAGATCATAATCCCTGATTATACCCTGACTCTCAATGTATACCCAGAAGCTGGAGGAACAGTTTCAGGAGCAGGAACATATAGTGCTGAAACCATTGCAGACATTTCTGCTACTGCAAATCCAGGGTATAAATTTACCGGCTGGACTGTCAATGAAGGTAGCGATAGCAATGTAGTAGATACTAACTCTGCCAGTACAGATGTTACTATGAATGAAGATATGACTTTAACTGCTAACTTTGTTCCAGATATTTATGAAGGAGATGGAACTTTGACAGTTGCTTATGAAGACATGCCAGAAGATAAAACAAGCGACTATGATTATAATGACTGGGTAGTTGGTATTAAAATAACCCCACATTATGAAGAGGAATCCCCGAATTTAACAGGAATTACATTTGACTTTACACCTAAAGCACGTGGTGCGGGTCATGACCATGAATTCCATATCAAAATACCTGCAAACACCTTTAGCAGTGATGGAACATATAATTTGATAATTGACGAAGATACTGGCAGCAATAATGGTAACTTTAGTGCTAATACCGACATGGAATTTAAAGTCATACCAGATACACGCAGGTCTTTAGGTAACGAGAGTGGAAATACTACTAATACAATAGAAACCAGTCATGTGTCGCCCACTGTTACTGCAAAATTGACCATTACCTTTAGCACAGCCTTCTATTTCGATTTCGGTCAATTTGATCCATATAGTGTTGACAGTATGCATGGAGAAGGATTGTTCTTTGACCCCTATATCAAAGTGAAACCAAAAACCGGGGGTTCATATGAAGTACACAGACTTGATGATAGGATTTTGACAGTTCCTGATGATTGGAAATGGCCTGAAGAGGGTAAGGCTGTTTGGAAAGTGTATTATTTAGTATCAGAGGGTAGCGCACCTACCTATGTACCTGATTTCAGTCCCGCCTGGTGGCAAGGCGGACATAATAACTGTGTATATGGTGATGGAGTGACCTGTCCTTTCTAAAAGCAATGCCACAGAAACAGTTCTTCCGCTAGGCTCTGATTTTACTGAAGATGAGGCTGGGAGATCTATCTTGGATCTCCCAGCTTTTCTTATTTCCAAAAACATGTCAAGGGACGGTCCTTTGACATCATTTTTTTCACATATCAAAGATTTAGAACTTTACCAAAGTCAAAATCATCTGTCTAACGGACAATGGGACAAGGGGAGAGCCCGCCCGTTTTTTTCCGACCTCATTCCTTTTTATTTACAAAGAAACAACTTTTTCCAACCACAGAGGATAGTTTTATGTTCGGCTGATACACCGAACAGAAAAATCGTCCTCATGGTTAGCCTGGTATATATTTATTGACTCGGGTAGTAGTGAACGAGATTGCCATTCAATGCTGACGCAGAAATAATAAATATTAAAACTATGTGGAAATAAATGCCTAATATATCTTGCCAGTCTCGAACTGAAATTCAGAGGCCACCATGAAATAACATTAAAGTTTATGGTATGAATGACAGAGTAGGATAGTATTACTGTTTACTAAAACATTTTTATTAACCTATCACTCATCACTATTTACTCATCACTGTATTTATATTTATGCGGGCAGCAGAGTGTGAGATTGCCGCGTCGCTTCGCTCCTCCATTAGACTTAAAGAAATGAATTTATTACAATAATAATAAAATATAAGGTACCGGATAAGAAGGCTGAGTAAGTCTATGGCTTCTCTACGGTACAACCTATATTGCGAATGAGACCCAGCCTTCTTGATGATTAAAGCTAT
>JAAZFJ010000303.1 GCA_012511795.1 Syntrophomonadaceae bacterium | reverse complement strand
GCTAAAATATCGTTTACTAGGTCATCCTTACTGGCAAAGTGATAGAACAGCGTACCTTTGCTGATGCCTACTTCCCGGGCTATATCTGCCAGACTGGTCTTAATTATGCCCTTTTCAGCCATCAGCATGCGAGCTGCGGCTAATATTTTTTCTCTATTGTTGTTATCGTGGCTCACTGCCCTACCTCCGAATTTTGAGAAACTATTTATATCACTTCAATACTGTCACTCTGAGCTATAGCGAAGAGTCTTGTAGGTACGTAGATCCTTCGCTATCGCCCAGGATGATCTGATAATTAAAGAAAATTTAATTTTGCAAAACTCGCATAAATATTTACGTGAGGATTTTGCATAATTCAAATTACTCTAAACTGTCATTCTGAACGCAGTGAAGAATCTAGATCCTTCGGCTTTGCCTCAGGATGACAACTATGAAATTACTCGGTCAGATTGATAAAAGAACTACTGATGCAAAACTCTAACGTCCGAAAACCGCAAACCTCATCTGCAGCAATTCTTATTATATGTTTTTTAGCGGTGCTTTTGCAAAGATGCAATAAGATTATACCCCGTTTTATTAATAGGAAACTACAATTGCAACGATTAGAATAGCCTATTTTACAAAACCTAAGGAGTTTCCTAAAGTTAAAAAAGGACAGTAATCCTAAAAATTGAGGGAGGGAGACGGAGTTGATATTAGGGTTTTCAGTTTATATTGCCGTAATACTGTTTTTTGGTTTATCAGCCTATCAAGTCATTAAATACGCACGAATGCCGCTGCATGGAAGAATGGAACTGTATCCGGTGCCTCAGGAAAAAGGAAGGCATACCTATGGCGGGTCTTATATGGAAGAACCGGAATGGTGGAGTAAACCCCACCAGGTTTCAAAGATCTCGGAACTAGCAGATATGCTCAAGGAAATGCTGTTTATCAAAAAGCTCTTTGATAATCAACGATCCTTTTGGTGGTCGTCTTATTCATTTCATCTGGGTATTTATGTTTTAATTGGCTGGACTGTTTTATTGGTCATAGGGGTTTTGACTGAATTTGCCGGAGCTTCAGTAAGCCTTCATGCTTCGTTATGGACGGGGCTTGTTTATTATCTGACCATTATGACTGGAGTAGTTGGCTTTACGATAACTACGGCGGGTACGTTTTTTCTCTTAGTGCGAAGAATTTTTAACCCCGTACTGAAAAAGTACACCACACCCCAGGAATATTTCAATCTAATACTTCTTTTAGCCACTTTAGTCACCGGAATTATAGTTTGGGGCCCGGATCTCACTTTTAATACTGCCCGGCAGGTAACTGCACAAGTTTTAACCCTTTCGGTAGTTCCAAGTACATCTCTGGTTATTCACTTAATTTTACTGGAGGTAATGTTCGTTTATATACCTCCCAGCAAGATGGGGCATTACATAGGAAAGTACTTCACCTATCATAAGATTTTGTGGGAAAACGAACCTAATACAGCTGGCAGTCCCATGGAAAGTAAAGTAAAAGCTGCCCTTAATCAAAAGGCCACAACTTCCTGGGCAGCATCACATATGGGGCCCCCTTCGGCCCCAGAAGCATAAGGCGAAAGGAGAAGGAATAGTGAATCCGAAAGATTTGAGACCGAAAGATTTAGGAAAAGCATGTGAACAGCTTATTCAATACGAAAACCTGATGCCTTTAAGCTTCCCTTATGACCAACCGGGCATGGAGCCGGAAATGCCTATAGTTAAGCCTGAGTGGAAAGAAAAATACTGTACTTCCCTGGATGGTTGTGTGGCACTGGATACCCTGCAGCGGCCCCAGACGGAAGCTGAAGAAGTTGAATTTGTCCAGAAGTTCCTAAATGGACTGGAAAAGATTTTTACAGATGCCAATAATGGTGTGTTACAACCGTTATACCTATCTTTTGAGTATTGCGCTAAATGTGATACTTGTTCCGATGCATGTCATGTTTTTAAGGCTTCGGGAGAGAATGAGTTGTTTCGACCGATTTTCCGGTCTGATGCTTTGAGAAAAATCTATAAGAGGTATTTCACAACCGGCGGAAAACTAAAGAAAAAATTCATCGGAGCAGATATGGAAGTCAATTGGGAAACCGTGGCTAGATTAGGCGAGCTGGCTTACCGATGCAATCTATGCAGGCGCTGTGCTCAAACCTGCCCGCTGGGTTTGGATAATTCTCTGTTTGCCAAAGAAATCAGAAAAATATTCAGCCAGGAACTGGGCATTGCTCCGACCCCTTTGCACAATAAGGGAACGGTACTGCAGCTGAAAACTGGCTCATCTACTGGAATAGGAAAAGCGGCTTTTTTGGATATGGTGGAATTTCTGGAAGAAGATATCGAGGATCGCATTGGGCGTAAGGTAAAAATCCCTATTGATAAAGAAGGGGCAGATATCCTATTGATCCACAACGCGGGAGAGTTTGTGTCTTGGCCGGAAAATCCGGCGGCTTTTGCGATCCTATTTGAGGAAGCTGGGGTTAATTGGACTCTCAGCAGTGATTTAGTGGGTTATGACAGTGTAAACTACGGTATTTGGTATGATGATGCCCAGGCCAAAAAAGTAGCGGTTCAGCAAATGCAGGTTGCCAAAGCCCTGGGTGTAAAGCGAATCGTCATCGGTGAATGCGGCCATGCCCACAAAGCAGCAGCCGTTGTGGCAGATCGTTTAGTCTATGGAGACGACAAAATCCCTGTAGAGAGTTGGCTGCCTATTATGTGGGAGTTGGTGAAAACCCAAAGACTCAAATTTGATCCCAGTAAAAATGATTTTCCTGTCACCCTCCATGACCCCTGCAATATGGTAAGGGGTATGGGTATAGTGCAGCCCCAGCGAGACATCCTCAAGGCCATTGCCCCTCAGTTTAGAGAAATGACCCCCCATGGAGTGGATAATTACTGCTGTGGTGGGGGAGGAGGATTTGCCATCATGGACAGTCCAAATTTCAGTACATTCCGTGATAAGGTAAGTTCCCGCATGAAATTTGATCAGATTCTGCGAGCTTTTTCAGATAGTGTTGCCGACAGTTCGGTACCGAAGTATGTCTGCGCACCTTGTTCCAACTGTAAGGGCGCTATCCGGGAGATCTTAAAATACTATAAAGCCACTGCCAAATTCAATGTCCAGTATGGAGG
>JAAZFJ010000302.1 GCA_012511795.1 Syntrophomonadaceae bacterium | reverse complement strand
GATATAAATAACTTTTTATATTGTTCCTGACTAAGTTTCTCTAATGTTTCCAACTGCCGGGCAGCATCAAACAGATAAAGGAAAGGAAACACCGCTAATGCTTCAGCGGGAAGCAGACTGTCACCGGCAAACAGCACATCATCCGGTGTTCTAATACCTATATGTCCCGGTGAATGACCTTCCAGATCTATGACATGGAATACCTGCTCATTAATGATCAAAGAGGACTCCGCCGTAAAATCAACATTCGAGGCTGGAGGCATTGTATATTTATTACGCAGGAAATTGGGCGGACTGGAAGAAAACAAGCTTACGGGCTGCAAAACCGGGAGCTTGATAAAAGGAGCACTTAATGGAGATGCATAAACCATACTTCTATGATGCTGTTGAAATTCCCGGTTCCCACCGCAGTGGTCAGCATGAGAATGGGTATTTATAATTACCGCTGCACGGTATCCTGCTTCTTCAATAATATGTCTGATAGCTCCAGCTTGTGCTGCCGGTCCGCTGTCGATCAAAAGGCAGGTATTGTCGGGAAAAAGATATACGCCTACCTGAGTCAAACTGTCGATCACATAAGTCCGGCCGCATATGGGATTCAGCTCCACATCTAAACCCTCCTATTAAAATAATTATTTAATAAAAAGTTCCAGAATTTCTTCTCTTTTTGCTGAAGGTATAAAGCTTGTAATATCGATAGTTTCCAGACATGCCTTAAGAGAGCTTTCCTGATATTTTATACCTCGCAAATGACAGGCCAGCTCAGCTATATCCTTTCCGGCAAAAAAGTCCCCATAAATGGCACAATCTTCGATCAGACCTTTTTTTATGTTCAGGTGTACCTTTATATTTCCCCATTCAAACTGGGCCTTTTTTACAACATTAAAAGGCGGTGATGAACCGTAAATAAAGTTCCAGGTGCTGTATTTGTTTTCTTTTAGTTTGAGTACTGCTTCTCTTTCATGACCATCAAGCTTATACTGTTCATGCTTTTGTCCGGCAAAAACAGTTTGTGTTAAAATCTCTTTAAACAATTTAATATTCATTGGCTCATGCAGATGCTCGGCTATATTGGTTACCCTGCTGCGAACTGATTTAACTCCTTTGGAAATAATTTTCTCCTGACTGACATTTAAGGCCCTAACCATTTCTTCCAGATTACAATCGAATAGAATGGTACCATGATGAAGCAGTCTTTTCCCCTGCCGATACTGAGCATTGCCGGAAAATTTTTTGCCCCCGATAGTAATATCATTTCTGCCGTTATCTTCAGCTTTGATTCCGATTTTATCCAGGGCTTTTATTACCGGGTGTGTAAAACGGGTGAAATCATAACGGTTCAACCCGCTTGTGTCATTGACGATAAATGTGAAATTCAAATTACCCGGATCGTGATAGACTGCCCCGCCACCGGACAACCTGCGCACCACCTTTATATCTTTTTCTTTTACATAGGCAAGGTTTATTTCTTCAAGGGTATTTTGATTTCTTCCAATCACAACAGTAGGAACATTTTGCCACAATATCAAGATATCCTGGTCATCAAAATGCTGCAGGCAATGTTCTTCCAGAGCTAAATTATAATAAGGATCTGTTTCCGGGTTGATGATTTCCAGCAATGTTTCCTCCAAATCAATGATTCATTCTATTTGCGCTTTGGTGCCAGGTGGATGGCCTCTCCCCTTATGTCCCTTGCTGCTTCCGACAAAGCCTCGCCCAGGGTAGGATGGGGATGGATCGTACCCACCAGGTCACTAACTGTCATATGGTTTTTAACAGTTATGGTTCCTTCCAGAATAAGGTCACTGGCATTAGGGCCAATAATATGCAGCCCAATAATGATCTCATTCTGGTCAGCGATGACTTTTACCAGACCATCTGTTTCCCCCATGGTCATTGCCTTGCCGTTGGCAGCAAATTGAAATTTCCCTGTTTTATAATCAATTCCCTGTGCTTTAGCTTCTTCTTCACTCATACCTACGGTTGCTATTTCGGGAATGGTAAATATACAACTGGGAACACTGTGATATGGGACCGAAGTGTTTATACCTGCCATATGCTCAACTGCAGCAATACCCTCTTCTGAAGCTACATGGGCCAGCAGCTGACCTCCAATCACATCACCAACCGCATATATGCCGGGCAAACTAGTCTGATAATGCTGGTTGACTTTTATAAAGCCACCCTCTGACATTTCCACTTCTGCTCCTTTGATTTGCAGGCATTCTGTTACCGGAATCCGTCCTGCCGCCAGCAAGACCAAATCTGCATTTAGTGTTATATCTCCTTTGCTGCCCCGGGCCAAAACCTGTAAACCATTCTGTTCGAGTATAATTTCCTGCATCAGGGTGTTAGTGTGAATCGTAATTTTTTGTTTTTTCAAATAGACCAACATTCTTTTACTCAGTTCAGCATCAAGTAAGCCAAGAATCCTGGGAGCACTTTCAATAACTGTCACTTCACTGCCGAAGAGGTTGAAAATACAGGCAAATTCCATTCCGATCACTCCGCCGCCAATGATAACCAGCCTTTCCGGTACGTGAGACAGTTCCAGAATGTCTTCACTGTTCAACACTCCCGGGGAATCTATCCCTTTGATGGGCAAAAACGCCGGTTTTGAACCGGTTGCGATCAATATATTTTTTGTTTCGATCAACTGCTCTCTCACTCTCACATGGTGCTGATTGATGATGAAAGCCTCGCCATTGATGATCTCTGCATTGTTCTGCTGTAAAAGTTTTTTTACTCCAGCAGCTAAATTATTAACAATGGTATTTTTCCTGGCTTTGGCTTCCTGCATATCGAACTGGATACTGCCGGTTGTTATGCCAAATTCGCGGCTGTCACGTATCGACTTAAGCAGTTTAGCATTATATTGGTAGGCTTTAGTGGGAATACATCCACGATTTAAACAGGTTCCTCCCAAAGCATCTTTTTCAATCAAAGTGACCTTCATACCTAGCTGGCAAGCCCGGATAGCAGCTACATAACCACCTGGGCCGCCTCCAATAACCACCAGATCTCTCACTATTTATTCCTCCCATTTTACGATCGGACTTCTGGCCGCTGTTACTTCATCAACTCTGCCAATCACAGTTGTATGTGGCGCATCAAGCACGATCTGGGTATTTTCTCTAACTTCCCGGGCAATTTCATCCATTGCTGCAATAAAGCTATCCAGGCGCTCCCGGCTTTCTGTTTCAGTAGGCTCGATCATCATCGCTTCTTTTACAATTAAAGGAAAATAAACTGTAGGAGGATGATAGCCATAGTCCATCAAACGCTTGGCTATATCCAAGGTAGCTACATGATTTGATTCCATTTGGTTACGAGCGGTTATTACAAATTCATGTTTGCACAACCGGTCAAAAGGTATATGGTACTTTTTTTGCAGATGATAGCGGAGATAGTTAGCATTCAGCACTGCTTGCTGGCAGGCATCTTTCAGTCCTTCGCTGCCAACTGCCATAATATAGGTATAGGCTTTTACGATAACGCCAAAATTGCCATAGAAATTTTTCACTCTCCCTATTGAATCAGGCCGATCATAATCAAAGCTGTAACTGTCACCTTTTTTTATCACTATCGGTTTAGGGAGAAAATCAGCCAAAAAATCTTTAATGCCTACCGGTCCCGAACCTGGTCCGCCGCCTCCGTGGGGAGTGGCAAAAGTTTTATGCAGATTTAGATGTATCACATCAAAACCCATATCCCCCGGCCGGCAAATCCCCATAATAGCATTAAGATTGGCGCCGTCATAATATAAGAGACCGCCGCCTTCATGGACAACTGCTGCGATTTCCTGTATTTCTTCTTCGAATAAACCCAAAGTATTGGGATTGGTGAGCATTAATCCAGCCACTTCATCTGACATTTTGGCTTTCAGATCATCTAAATCCACCAATCCCCGATCATTGGACTTGATTTCGATCACATCAAATCCTACTACATTGGCAGTAGCCGGGTTGGTTCCATGAGCAGAATCAGGAACCATCATTTTTGTTCTTTTAAAATCCCCTCGTTTATTATGATAGGCTTTAATCATCATCACCCCGGCCATCTCACCATGAGCACCAGCAGCAGGCTGCAAGGTGAAATGATCCATGCCGGTGATCTCACCTAACATTTTCCCCAATTCATAAAGGATCTGCATGGCTCCCTGCACTGTCTCCCGGGGCTGATAGGGATGAATCTGAGCAAAACCCGGTAAACGTGATGCCCACTCATTAATTTTGGGGTTGTATTTCATGGTACAGGAACCCAGCGGGTAAAAACCGTTATCAACCCCGTAAGCCCGGTTTGATAATTCTGTATAGTGCCTGATTAGTTCTACTTCGCTGACTTCGGGAATAACCGTTGCATTTTCTCTTAAAAGATGTTCCGGTACCGTCTCCGATAGTCCAACTTCGGGTACCTCTAAAGGAGGGAGTTCAAAGGTATTAGCTTCGGCAATATGTTTTTCAAAAATTAGTTTAGTCATTTTCTAGCCCTCCTAAAACAAATGCCAGGCGTTCAATTTCCGCTCTGGTCCTTTTCTCTGTAAAAGCCAGCAACATGGCGCCAGGCAGCTCATAACCACCTATCATGCCATTTTCCAGCAGTTTGTGATTCATAAAGGCCGGGTCGTCCATTTTAACGGCAAACTCTCTAAAATATGGTTTGTTGTATAGCAGTTCCACGCCCTGCTTTTTCAATTGCACTTCAGCAAAATGAGCTAATTGATGTGAACGAACTGCTATCTCCTTTAAACCTTTACTTCCAACAGCAACCAGGTATATGGAGGCTGCCAAAGCATTTAAGGCTTGATTGGAGCAAATATTGGAATTGGCCTTTTCTCTTCTGATGTGCTGTTCTCTGGCTTGTAAGGTCAGAACAAAAGCTCTTTGCCCTCTGGTATCCAAGGTTTGTCCTACAATACGCCCGGGTATTTTTCGCATCAATTTATTGGTTGCAGCAAAGAATCCCAGATAAGGTCCGCCAAAACTCAGGCTGTTTCCCAGTGATTGCCCTTCCCCGACTGCGATATCAGCTCCCAGATCACCGGGTGCTTTTAAAACAGCCAGTGAAATAGGATCCACTGCCATGATCAAAAGTCCTTTATTTTGGTGAATGGCTTCCTCAATTTTAGTTACTTCTTCCAAATTGCCAAAGAAATTGGGTTGTTGAACAATTGCTGCCGCTGTTTCTTTATCGATCATAGAAATAAATGTATCTGCAGAATAGGTGCCCTCATTGCATGGCACAGGAACAATTTCCATGATTCCTGAAATCCCATAGGTTTTTAACACTTCCATATACTCGGGATGTACTGTTTCAGGAACTAATATTTTACGCCTTTTTGTGTGCATTGAAGCCAGCTTACAAGCTTCTGCCAATGCACTTCCGCCGTCATACATGGAAGCATTGGATACATCCATGCCTGTCAAATTGCATATCAAAGTCTGGTATTCAAAAATAGCCTGCAAAATCCCCTGACTGATCTCAGCCTGATAGGGGGTATAGGCAGTATAAAACTCTGAGCGCCACATAATCTGTTCTATGACAGCTGGAATATAATGGTCATAGGCACCAGCACCTAAAAAAGTAGGATAGTCATCTACATTGCTATTACGCCCGGCCAGCTTTTTCATATGTTCTCTGATTTCTATTTCGCTGAGGCCATTTTTCACAAATTCCTGCTGATGCTTTTGTTTCAAGTCCTCATTGATATCAGTAAACAGGTCATCCAGGTTTTTAAGCCCTATATCATTAAGCATTGCCTCAACAACTGCAGGAGGATTAGGAGTAAACTTCATTGACTATGCTCCTCCCCTATTTTTTCTCTTCTTCAATGCAGTAAGCTTCGTAATCTTTAGCAGACATCAATTTTTCCGTCTCTATTTCATTACTCACCTCGATAACAGCTATATAATTCTTATAGGGATCTTCATTAAGCAGTTCAGGTGATTCTTCCAGTTCTTCATTGACAGCAATGATGGTACCGCTTACAGGGCTGTATATTTCTGAAACAGCTTTCACCGATTCAACTACCGCGATGGAGTCACCCACGTTTACTTCACTGTTTAATTCCGGTACTTCAACAAATACAATGTCACCCAGGTGATGTTGGGCAAAATCAGTGATCCCCAGCGTGACTTTTTCTCCTTCAATTTTAATCCATTCATGACTGGAAGAGTAAAATAATCCCTGTGGAATGTTCATTATTCATTACCTCCTAATTTATTGATTTCTTTTATAAAAGATTCCTGAATTGATTTTAGCTGGTACTTTTTTTCCACGAATCATTATATCAAAAACACTATCTTTTTGGTTATATTCTCTATTTATTATAGCCAGGCCAATGTTTTTCCCCTGGGTCGGAGCAAAAGCTCCGGAAGTTACCCAGCCAATTTCTATCCCATCCTTCTGTACTTTGTAATGGGATCTGGGTATACCTTTGCCGATCATTTCAAATTGGACCGTGACTCTTCCTAAACCGCTTTCCTTTTGTGATTTTAAAGCGGTTTTGCCGATGAAATCTTCTTCTGTATCCAGTTTAACAAAAAAGCCCAGACCTGCTTCCAATGGAGAAATATCCTGATCTATTTCCTGTCCGTATAAAGGTAATTTTGCTTCAAATCTCAAGGTATCCCTGGCTCCTAACCCGATGGGTGCCACATCTTCTCCTCCGGCTTTTAATACTTCCTCCCAGACCACATCTGCCTGCTCAGTAAGATAGATTTCAAAGCCGTCTTCTCCGGTATAACCGGTACGGGATATGATACAGTCGCTTCCTGCAACCCTGGCTTGGGGATTAAACCAGAAGTGCTTAAGGTTTTTTAAATCAATATCACATATTTTCTGCAGAATTTCCTCTGCTTTTGGTCCCTGAAGAGCTAACTGACTGTACTGATTCGAAACATTTTCCACACTTAATTGGCCAAAAGTCAAACTGTATTGCTTGAGCCAGTCAAAATCCTTATCCGTGTTGGATGCATTCACCACCAGCAAATAGTGTTGGTCTGAAAATTTATAGATGATCAGATCATCAACTACCCCTCCGTCAGGGTAGCACATCAGAGCATATTGAACCTGATGGTCTTTTAATGCTTTCACATCATTGGTTACCATGTACTGCACAAAATCTTCTGCTTTTTCACCCTTTATTATAATTTCACCCATATGGGAAACATCGAAAAGACCTGCCTTTTGTCTAACCATATGGTGTTCCTTAATGATTCCTTCATATTGGACCGGTAGTTCCCAGCCTCCAAAATCGATCAATTTGCCTCCATGTTTTTTATGCATGCCATAAAGCCTTGTCCTTTTTAAGTTCATGAATATATTCCTCCTCCAAATTATCCGGGTAGTTAGAACTCAATTATATTAGGATAAATTGCCCCGCCGTTTGTTTCTACAATGGCATAGCTTGATGCAGACCTACGGGGAAACGATGGACTGCCGGGATTGATCAGCCACATACCGTCTATTTGTTTACAGTACGAGACATGGGTATGCCCGCAAACTACTGCATCAGCATTTACTTCCCGCCCGCGTCTGCTCAGTAAGCTGTAACCTTTTTTGACTGCATATTGATGCCCATGTATTATGTAAAACCTTTTGCCATCAAGTTCAATGATTTGTTCCTCTTCCCCCGTTTTTGGATCACAGTTACCCCGTACTCCTTTGTATTTCACTCCCAGTTTGGCGGAAATTTTTACTGCATCGGCAATGAAGTCACCGGTGAATAACATATAATCAAACCGTTGCTGCTGTAATACTTTGGTTACTATACTGATACGACCGTGAGTATCACCTAAAACCAGTATCCGCATGCTGCCTCCCGTCCATTCTAAAAGAACTCCTCAATCACGCTGCGTGCCATTTGCAAAGCCTTGGCTCTGTGACTGATCGAATTTTTTACTTCCGGTGATAGTTCAGCAAAACTTCTGCTCTCCCCTTGGGGGATAAATAGCGGGTCATAGCCAAATCCCCCCGTTCCCCGAGGCTCCATTTCTATTCTTCCTTCACACTTGCCGGTGACAACTCTATAATTCCCTGCAGGATCGCTGATAGCCACACTGCATACAAATCTTGCTGTTCGATTTTCAGGTATTATTCCTTTAAGCATTGTTAGCAGTTTCTCATTATTTTTTTTATCATCCGCTTCTTCCCCGGCAAATCGGGCTGAATAAATACCCGGCTGGCCATCCAGAGCATCTACCTGAAGCCCTGAATCATCTGCCAGACAAATATAGCCGCTTAAAGCTGCAGTCTGACTTGCTTTCTTTATTGCATTCTCAGCAAACGTTGTACCATCTTCAATGACTTCCGGCAGTTCTTGGATGTCTTCTAAATTTACTATCTTAATGGAAAGGTCCTGGAGTATCTGCTGTATTTCCTTTTTCTTGTCCTGATTACGCGTGGCCAATAACAATACTTTATTCATGAGGGAAATCATCCAAAACCTGCTTCTGCAAAGCGATTAATTCCAAGATTCCTTTATTGGCAAGGGCAAGCATTTCATCAAGTTCTTTCTTGCTGAAGGATACTCCTTCTGCCGTTCCCTGAATCTCTACAAATTCACCGCTGCCGGTCATAACTACGTTCATGTCAACATCAGCACGATAATCTTCACTATACTCCAGATCCAGGATCAATTCTCCGTCAACCTTGCCAACACTGATAGCACTGACAAAATCGAGCAGAGGGATTTTTTCAATAGTCCCCTGCTTATGCAGCTTTTTTAAAGCCAGGCATAAAGCCACAAATGCTCCAGTTATAGATGCTGTCCTGGTACCGCCATCAGCCTGAATCACGTCACAGTCGATCCAGATAGTCCTTTCTCCCAGCATTTCCAAATCCACAACAGCTCGAAGTGAACGTCCAATCAGTCTTTGTATCTCCGAGGTACGTCCGCTTATTTTGCCTTTGGCGGCTTCCCGCTGAGTTCGGGTCTCAGTTGATGCAGGCAAAAGTGAATACTCTGCAGTGATCCATCCGCTGCCGGTTCCTTTAAGAAAAGGCGGAACTTTTTCCTCTACAATGGCAGAACATAATACTCTGGTATCTCCTGCCTCAATGAGAACAGAGCCGTCAGGATGTTTTAAGAATCCGGGAATGATCCTTACTGGTCTTAACTGGTCATATTGTCTTTCATTTGGTCTAAGCATAATATACCTCCATATAAAAACCTGTCAGCATTCTTAATGATCAATTAAATTCTTCAAATACACAGCAGCCAATAGCACCATTGAACTGATAATTATCTGCCCTGAGTACCTGTGATCCGGTTTGTTCAGCAATGATATTCATTAAAGCTGTATTGAATGCGCCCCCGCCGCTTAATACCAGAGTTTCACTTCTAAGCTGTTTAAGCTGCCCGGCAAAACGCCTATACAGAGTATAATTGACCCCGGCAGCCAGCTGAGCTGTAGAATAGCCTTCTACTATTTTCGATATGATCTCTGTTTCTCCGAAAATAGCACAGGTTGAATTAAGACTGACCGGTTCATCACTGCATAAACCCAGTTCCTGCAACGATATACCCAAAATACTAGCCATATTTTCCATATAACGTCCCGAGCTTGCTGCACAACGGTCATTGGTCATAAAATCTGCAACCTGCCCGTTTCTTACCATTATGATTTTGGTATCCTGTCCTCCTATATCAAGCAGGGTAAAATCTTTAAGCCCGGTCTGATATGCTGCACCTGCTGCATGAGCTTGAATTTCCGGTATTTGAACTGCTCCTTCTATGGCAATTGCAATTTTGCCGTAACCGGTGGATGTCAGTTGATCAGGAACAAAACCCAAGCTTTCAAAGTCAATATCCAGTTTTTTTTGCCCGGCCATACCATGCTGTCGATAAAATTCTATGGTATCAAAAATAGTGCTTTTACCTATTTTCCCATTAAACATTTGTACTATTTTAATATGACGGGATCCCAAGTCTATACCTAACATTATTCCCTCACTTTTTCCGTTTAAGCATATTTATAAAAGCTTCTATTCTCATACGGCTGCGGCCATCCAGTTTACCAGGCCTTTCTCCCTCCAGAGTTAAAAATGGCAGTTGTATGTTTTGCCGGTAAATAAGGTCTTCGATTTGGCGAAAACAAAAGGTCTGAGTATAATGAATTACCCCATCCACCTTACGCAGATCAATTTGTTCCAGGATATCTGCAAGGCGGGCAAAGGCCCCGTATGGATATGTGTACTGAATATATTGCCGGTAGATATCTTCCGTTTCAAAAGGCATGGAAAACTGCCTCTGTACCTCATTAAATACCACGCGCGCCCCTAGTGACTCAGTAACCTGGTAAAGATCAGTAAAGATCGGCGGCACCCCTATAAAAGCAAGACGGACTTCATCATTAAATGCCTTTCTCAGGCGTGCTTTAGCAATAAACTTAATCAAATCTTTTTCATACTGCTTAGGGTCACTATTAAAATCACTTGATGAAACCAGATAAAAATGATTCTCGCCGCCGGTAACCACATTATCCTGCCAGGTCATAGTATCGATTTGCCAACACAATGAACGGATATCATCCAGCCTTTTTTTACTCTCCTGTACTTGTTCTGCGCTTACTGAAAAATGGTCCATAAGCTTTTCAATTTGC
Source organism: Syntrophomonadaceae bacterium (assembly GCA_012511795.1). Lineage (GTDB taxonomy): Bacteria > Bacillota > Syntrophomonadia > Syntrophomonadales > Syntrophomonadaceae > UBA1368. The sequence goes on along the minus strand of JAAZFJ010000302.1, from coordinate 11,296 downwards.
TCTTGCAGCATCTTTATATCTCTGTCAAAAGGAAAAGCAAAAGGAATAGTTTTGATCCCTTTTAACTGAAGAGTCTCCATTAAAGCCAGGGTATTGCTGCAATCACCTTGCATAACCGCAATAACTGCCTGAAGAGGATTTTCAATAGCTACAGAATACAGGCCTTTTATCCACCCACAGGTTGTGCGGGGGTATCCTGCCTCTTCAGCTTTTTCCACTAAAAGCGAAGCTTGGTCGCTGCCAATAAAAATATTATTCAAATCCACCGGTATTTTTCCTGCTGCCAGCAAAATTTCCACCGGTATTGAAGTAGTAAACCCTATTCTCTCCATTGCCCTCACCAATTTAGTTCCACTTTTTTGACCTCTCTGATCACATCGCCGATAAGTAATTTCCCTACCTTATAAAAGGAACTATCCTCTCCGCTGACATAAAATTTTCTGTTTGGTTTTTCTTCGCTGTCATTTAGTAAATTCCTTGAACTTAGGATAGCTTTCAGTTCTTCAACGGTTTCACCCGCGGCATCGATAAGCATCATCCTGCCACCAGTATATAATTGTATAGCAGGAATTAAAAAAGGATAATGAGTACAGCCAAGAACCACAGAATCAATCTGCCTGGCTATAAGAGGATCAAAATATTTCTTTATGGCTTCTTCTGTTTCCGCTCCCATTAGCTTGCCTGATTCGACTAATGGCACTAAGAGAGGACAAGCCATCTCATAAATATCTAGATCCCTGTTTAATCTTTTTATACTTTTTGTAAATGACCCTGTGTTTACCGTTGCCTGTGTGGCTACGATACCAATTTTGTTATTCCTGGTGGAAGCTGCTGCCTGTCTGGCACCAGCTTCTACTATTCCTACAACAGGCAAATTATACCTGTCTGCAATTTGTGGAAGCGATATTGAAGAATGGGTCCCGCAAGCAACGGCAATTGCCTTGACTTCCTGGGCAAGCAGGAAGTCCATGATACGTTCCGCATAGCTTAATATTTGCTCCTGACTTTTTTCACCATAGGGAACATGGGCCGTATCGCCAAAATAAATAAAGCTCTCCCCCGGCATTTTTTCCAGCAAAGACTTTACTACTGTCAGGCCACCCACACCCGAATCAAAAATCCCAATCGGATCAGTCTTCAGCAAAATAACACCTCATCTATAAATAATCGTAGATAAAAATTCTATAATATAATTCATTTAAATAATGTATCACTTTTATGCTTTATATACCAGCGAAACCGACAGGTAGATGTTACAAACAAAAAAGGAGTGTATAAGTCTTCACTTCTACTGCTCCTTTTAACGCGAATATTTGTTTATTAGTCTGCCGGTTTAAAAACTGTAGTCTGGCTCTACCGGCATTGATAAATCCAAATAACCTCCTAATTGACTTACTTCTTCACCGTCAACCATGAAAGTCACTTCTGTAACCGTTGGAAATTGTCCTACTGTATTGGCAATTGCATAAACCATCATTTGTTCTTCTGCCGCACTGTTGACTAATCTGGCCTGAGAACTGAGGTCAACGATACAAAGACCATCAGGTTTGATATTTATATCCAGCAGTTTGGTTCCAGGCGGCAGTGGATTACTGTAGTTTGCATTGCCAGGTCCCTTTATCAGTTCCTCAAGTGTTTTTCGGGCAATCCCTTCCGTCTTGAGAATAGTGCGTTTTTCGGTTTCCAAGCTTGCTCCGTCTGCTGCAACAAAGTACAAATCAATATCGATACTCTCACCCAGAATGATATTCTCATCAGGTACCTGTACATTTTCCGGAGCTGTCTCCTTCTCTTCCTCGGGCAGTAATTTAATCAGATCCTGCCACTTTTTAAAAGTTTCATTCTCAGGCGCTCCTGAACAACCTATAATAAGAAGGCATAAAACAACTGCGATTATACCGGCAAATTGTTTATAGGCTCGATTCATAATAATCCTCCTCCATTTTTACTATTAAAAGATACGAAACTACAGGTAAAAATATAACCTGTCAGCAAAAAAAGAAGGGTACCCTTTTAAGAGGTACCCCCAGAAGGAGGAGTTATTAAAAATTGATACGAATACCAATTTTTGCTCATAAAATATATCAAGCCTTTATCTTAATATGGTTTTCAGACATAGCCCTTTTTTCATGGCGAACAATACTGATCAGGTTATCCCGATTCAAATCGTCTACCAGATATAGGGAACCATCTGCTTTATTGGCCAGTTTTTCCAGATATACACGATTTGATTCTACACCGATACAAATAAAACGAATTTTATTTCCCGGGATATGGGAAGCAGCTTCGATGGCATCTGCTTTGGCATCCAAAGTCCACAATGCCGTATTTGGTATACCATCTGTTATTAAAACCAGTAAAGGGTTTCTCACCCGATTATCTTTGATCAGATTGACTGCTGTCATGATCCCATCAGCCATGGGAGTGAGCCCTGCCGGACTGATGGTAGAAAGTCCTTTACTTAGAACCCTTTGGTTACGGGTAAAAGGCACTACAACTTTACTGCTGCGTTCCTGAAAAGTGACCACGGCAACTTTTTCTTTGCCGGTCAACAGTAAATGCTCTGCCAGATAACATGCAGCCTGTCTTTTATCACCAGCCATACTGCCGCTGGCATCGATCAAAAGGCATATATCAATAGGAATATACTTCTTTTTACTGTAAAAATGCAAATCTTCTTTTTTAATACTAAAATGTTCCTCGCCACGCAGCAGGCTGTTTTTTTTAGCCTGGATAATGGTTTCCGGTACTGCTAAATCACCAGACCAGTTATGATACGGGTTATTAATAGTTTTATTGCGGTTTGTAAACTCAACATGGGAAATGTTTTGGTTTACTTCGCCCGTTTTCTTAAAGCGACTGCTGCCCTTGGCTGGGATCCTGCGGATATTTTTACGTATTTCCGTTTCCAGTTCACATTTATGATTGATAATAAAATCCTTTAATTTCACTCCCTGATTGGTAAGCACTTTACCCAGCGGAGTATTTTTAATGATTTCCAGTTCTTCAAGCTGTTCAACAAAATCCTCTACTTCACCCCACTTTTTTTTCTGCTGTTCAATACCCTTACGTTTGAAGATATTTGTTGAGTAACTTTCCATGAATTCCTGAATTTCTTCAACACCGCCAAACTTTTCTGCCAGTTTGATAATCAATTGGTTGACATTTTCCTTATCCGGCAAAGCCATGACGTTCTGGCCCTTAAACTTCTTCCAGGGAATTTTAATATAACCGGAAAAATCCTCCTGTTTTTGTTTTTGATTGCCATGGTTTATATTTCTTACCTTGGCCAGCTTAATATCAGCATCGATAAGAAGCTCTTCTACCGCTTCTGCAATGATATAGACCAAGTAGTATTCTTCACGGTTCAAGCGAGCCAAAATATGGACATGATCCTTACCTTCTTCACCCTCAACAAAAGGTTTCACTATATTTTGGATCAGATCATACAATACTCCCTTACCCAAGCTGGTAGTAACAAATATTTTGTTGGCATATTCAGCAACCAGGCGGAAGCGTTCATCCTCATTATATTTCAGTTGCGGATTCTTCTCCAAAAAGTTTTCATCGACGGCTTGAAATATGCTCCTGGCTATCCTGGTGGGATCTATTTCCCCCTCTTTGTGATAAACATCAATATGAACCACTTGGTCATTATCTACAAAGTCCAGAAAGGTTTTGCCCGCATCGCGGTTCAGCAGAATTTTTATCTGGCCCTTAAGCCTTTTCTCCGGCATCCGGGCATGTGCTTTACGGCTTACAACTGTACTTTCACCCAGCCTGACACCTTGATTCTGCCCAAAATAAAGATTTAGATAATTACCTACTGCATCGGCCTTATCAACATTAGATTGATTCGGCATATTCCCACCCCCTTAATATTAAACCTCGTTGGGGGTCAAACTCTTCTCGGTATTTACCAGATCACTTCTTCTGATATCTTTCAAAGGCATAGCATTATGCGGGAAGTACTCAGCTTCTGCTTCATTATCTTTTTTCTTGCGGTTTTTAAAGCTCAGTATTCCATCTTTAACTCCTTTGGAATCTACATCATTAATCATTCTGACCATCGTGTCATTATCAACCCGATGCTTCAAAACCAATGGGATCATGTGTGTAACATCATTGATCAATACTTTGTCACGGCCTTTTATGATGCTGTGTAAAATCGCTCCTGATTGCATTGCTTCAATGGCTCTGATACTTTCAAGGTTATTTTTGATATACAAACGGGCAATATAATTACGTAGAAAATCTGGCATATCAGCTTTTTGATATTTGCTGGCCCATAAAACTATATCCTTGCGCATTGTATTGTTTTTGCTGTCATCAATGGTTTCCTTATTATATTGTTTGGTTTTCCACTGATGCGAATTTTCTTTTAACATCTGTGAAAGGATATCAACTGAATTAGGCCGTCCCATAAAACAAACCATGTCAAAACGATCTGAAAGCTGCCTTCTGATTTCCTCCAGAGGTCCTGGATCTTCATCTGGATTGGAAGCAGCCCAAACTGAAACACTTACCTTAACATCAACAACAGGTAAACCTGCTTCTTCAATCTGAATATGACCCGGTTTATTACCCATTACATCCAAAAGGATATCAGTAATTTCCGGAGAGGTATCTGCCAGACGGTTAATTTCATCAATAAAAATTATGCCCCGATGTGCTTGGGGAATTAATCCTGGCAAAAGGCGAGCTTCAGGATTAATTACATCAGTAAGTCTGGCCAAGTCTACACTGCCTGCTACCGTCCCAACCTTTGCAGAATGAGATATTTCCAAAAACGGCATTTGAATCTCTTCCGTACCCAGCTGCAGAATTTCTTCCCGGGTTAAGTTTTTATGATGGGGACAATGTGGTGCTGCCGGATCGCAATTGTATATACATCCTTTAATACGGGTAATTTTTGGCAAGATGTCTTTGGCAGCGCGCATAATTGTAGTTTTGCCGGTTCCTCTCAGTCCCTCTGCATGTATATGCAGCGGTTCCCCCGCCAAGCTGGAAACAATCGACATCGTGACCAATTCAAACAAAGATTCGTTTCCTTCGTATCTTTCAAGCTTATAAAAAGGTATCATTAAACAACCCCCCTTGCTACCTTGTCTTCAGTTGTGTATTAACTCAATTCATACAATATACAGTCAGTTCATTCCGCACCAGCCAACTGTATATAATTAATTGCATTTCCTCCTTCCTTTATTTTTTAAAAAACCGTACTATTTATCTACATTAACTATAAATCATTTTGTGATATTATTCTCTATACTTGTATTGGTTGGTTGAATAAAAAGGTTATTTTGCACTAGCTTGTTATTTTATTAACAAATTTAAGCAGAATTGTGCAGAGGGTAAGAAAGAATGGGATTGATCGTTCGCAGGGTCCCTTTTGTAGGCAGTTGATAGGCTTTTTTATCTTACGGTGCTAAAATACAAAGTTATTATTTTAACGCTTGGTTTGTATTATTTTATTCCTATTTTGTCATAATAGTGGGTTATTTTATTATTGTATACCCATTTTCTGCCTTAATAGCTTGGCTTTTGACCGGCTAAGTATGATATTCTTTTCCGAGTTATTTAAGTGCAGCAAATAAGAACCTTCACCAAAATTAATAATTTCCTGTATAAAATTTAAATTTACGATAAAAGCTTGGTGTGCCCGAAAGAAGATGCTTTTGTCCAATCGTGACTCCAGTTCATTTAAAGTATAATTGCTTAAATAGCCTTCTTTAGTTGTAGAAATATAAACTTTCTTTCCCTGACTTTCACAAAATATAATTTCATCCTGATTGAGAAGAGTTATTTTACCTTTTTCCCGAACCGGCAGTTTGTTGGAATAGATTTCGTAATTTTTATAACGTTCCAACATAAAATCTATTCTTTCTTTTAATCTCTGTTTAACCAATTCCTCCACAGAATCCCGGTGAGCGATCAACCATTTAGCCCGGTTAATAGTCTTTTCAATGCGGCTTTGCCCGATCGGCTTTACTATGTAATCTATAGCACCCAGATCAAATGCTTCTACTGCCATATCTTTTTTGGCAGTTACAAATACAAATAATGGGGGATCTTTTAGTTCCTGCAATTTATATGCAGTTTCCAATCCACCCATTTCCGGCATGCTTATATCCAGAAAAACAAGATCCACTTTCTTTTCCTGGCATAATAACAGGGCTTCTAATCCATGTAAAGCTTCTCCCACTATTTCTACATCTTTTATCTGTTCAAGCACATACCTTACAACAATTCTTTCCCGTTCGTCATCATCAACAATCAGCACTCTGACGGACATACATTCCAACTCCTCAACAATAGTCGATGGTGATTAATGGACATAAATTACTTTTATCCTTTTTAATATATAATCTTTTCGGGTATAAAACAACTTAAACATCCTAAAAAATTACTTATCATTTAAATTTATAACTATATCTTATATCATACCAGCCTTTGCTTTTGTTTTCATGTAATATTTTGTTAATACCATACTTAGCTGGTGTATAATCAACAAATACTATAAAATCTATGTAGGTATTTATTTTGAAATAGAGGAGGTTAATTATGCGTTACGAAGGAACAATATACCGCCCACCCAGTGAAGCTAACAGTCTTTTGATCCAGGCGACCATTGGATGCCCCCATAACAAATGTACCTTTTGCGCTATGTATAAGGATACCAAATTCCGGCTTAGATCAGTCGAAGATATAAAAGAGGATTTAACTGCTGCCCGAAATTATTATGGAGACTTTATTTCTTCAATTTTCTTCCCCGATGGCAATACGATTATTATGAAGACTGAGCAATTATTGGAAATCATCCACCACGCCAAGGAATTATTCCCTCATCTCCAGCGTATAACCGTTTACGGTTCAGCCCGATTTATCAATAAGAAAAGTGAATCTGATTTGATCCGCTTGCGGGAAGCCGGGCTTACAAGGATCCATACCGGAATGGAAAGCGGTGACGATGAGACTTTGGCACGTGTCAATAAAGGAACCACATCAGAAGAAATTATTGCAGCAGGTTTAAAACTGAAAGCTGCCGGGATCCAGACCAGCGAATATTATTTGACTGGTATCGGAGGTTTGGAACGGACCAAAGAACACGCGATCAACAGTGCAAAAACAGTAAGCGCTTTCAGTCCTGATTTTCTAAGGATAAGAACCTTTGTCCCCGTACCGGGCACTCCTATTTATGAAGATTATCGTAATGGGACCTTCAAACTGTTAACTCCGCATCAGGCATTAAGAGAACTGAGGCTTTTAATTGAAAACCTGGATTGTGACCAGACCATGGTTTTGAGTGATCATATGGCAAACTACTGGGATGTAAGCGGCATGTTACCTGATGATCGTGAAAAAATGCTAGCTCAGATTGATAAAGCCCTGACCTATGATGAATCTCAATTCAGGCCTTCCCATATCAGCAGACTGTAGTCTCATATTAGAGAATAGTCTCAATTTCGATAATATATTTGTCTCAATCAATAGACATCTTTATGAAATAAAATATGCCGGGATGGTTTTGTAGGCTTTAATGAACTCTTCCCTCTATGGCATCCTTTTTGCATAATGTAAATAGCAGGGGGGGAATACACATATCGTGGTGTATTACCAATATTCTAAGGGGCTATTAGGTCGTCATTAGCCCCTTCTTTTTTATTTATTTTTAAATGATATCCGAAAATAAGCTTCTAATCATTGGCTTTTGGAGGGTTGATATAAATATCTTGCCCTTCCGTTTCAAACCATTCGCTAAGCTTCCAGTATACGCCTCTGCTGAGACGTGTATCAGCCGGCCATTTATAATCAATGTAGGGAACATCTTTTTTAAGTGTAAGTTTGATGCGTTTATTTAGCTGCATTTCCTGTAAATCATGAAAAACCAGGGTGATAGTTTGGTCAGGGTTTTCCATTATGCCAGAGGCTAAAAAAGGAACGTCTTCAACGGTAATAGGATTTACATCTTCACCAAGCTTTATATAATACTGCCCCTTGTCATCTTTATTTATATTTGATGCTAGTATATTTAGAATATTACGTCTGAACATTTCAGCCTGGCCAAAATACCACTTACCATTGGCTTTGATTGTTATATCCTGAATACTATTCAACTGAATCCCTCACTTATTTTATTTCCAATATAACTGATTTCTTCATTTTTTCTTTTAATTCCTGCTAAAAAAACAGAGCATAAGCTCTGTTTTTTATTTATATTATGCATTTTGTGCATTTTATACATTTTCTACACGCTTTAGGTCTATTGATCTGTAATAGATATCATCAATATCCTTATCGGTAATTTCTCGATTGCCCATCATTAACCCTGCCAGTGAAAAGCCGTGTTTTTTACCTAATGCTCTAAGATAATCCACAGTTTCCAAAGGCAGCTTCATTCCAATACTGTAGTCTCTGTAATCGCCTTCCAGAGCCAGCAGTATAGTCTCAGACAAGCAGGCCATATTGACACCATCGCGATAACCTAAATTCGGACCGAATCTGATTTCATCCGGGAATTGCACCAGGCCTCCCTCTAAAATAAGCACATCATTACGAGTGGCATATACTTCAGGAGAAATATCTGCCGGCCTTGCAACATCACAAACTACCGCACCGGCTTTTAAGTGCTGCGGATAAACCAGATACTCGGGTGAATTACTGGCAGCTACGACTAAATCACAATTTATCAAGTCTTTATTAATATCTATACTCAAAACAATAGGTACCTCCAACTTCAAATAGGCACATATTTCCTGCAGTTTATCAAAGGAAAGACCATCATTGTTAAGCTCTTGCCAATAAGTCGATCCCTGGGGAGACTCATCCCCGGCTAAAGTATCTGAAACACTGACCAACCATCTGCTTAATCCACTTAATTTTCCTTCCGCTTTGTGTTTTACTGCCAAATCAATAATTTCCTGAGCCAGGGATTGCAAGCGGTTTTTGCTGCTGACCGGGTGGTCGGAATTACCCAATAATGTTATTTGATTGACTTCTTCAGACAACATTAAAGCACATGTCCGGCCTATAGATCCAGTGGCACCTACTACTGCCCCCTGAACCTGGTTTAGGTTTTTGCGCATTTTCTGTGCTCCCATATAAAGTGCTTCCATGGCCATCAAAACGGTAAAACTATTGCCGCTGGTGATTGCCACGTCTCTGCCTTGAACTGATCTGCCTCCCCTGGTTACCACTGAAGTGAGCGCTCCCAGCCCTACTATTTTAGCCCCCAGATCACGGCCAGTATCAACGGCTTGTTTTATTACTTCCACCACTTCTTCCCGGGGCAAATTCATCATCTGCCGGGCACCGTACGGAACTCCGACCAACCATCCTTCAGCAACTTTTCCTGCTTTGGATCGAATCGCCGGCATATGACAGACGATTCCCGGTTCGTCATTCTTACTTTCCCATTCCATCAATTGATTAAGCTCTTTACGGCTGAATGATTCAAAAGAAGGATTATTCGCTACCACATCCTCTGGTGCCGGATAGTGAATGAGGAAGGCAAATTTTTCCTCCGCTGTTTCCTCTTTTTCCAGGCAGGAGGATTTGATCTGCCTGGACTTGTGACGATAATCTTTTATTTTGAAATTTATCCTGTTGTCACCAATCAAAAAGCGATATAGCTGAGCATAATCTTTCATTTTCATTATGCTACAGATGAGGGCGATCTTCTCCATAACCATATCAATTTCTTCATAAGTTATTGTAAAAGTAGGCTGAAGCCTTAAGGTCATAGGATTATTTAAAAACGGTGCTATACGTATCTGATGACAATTGAGAAGATAGCCTGCCAAGAGTCCTGTAAATCCTTTTCTGTCAGCAAGATAAATCATATCAAAGGAACCGCAGTCATCCAGATCATCAAATTCCATTCCTACCATAAGGCCTTTTCCTCTTACATCTTTGATGACTTCCGGAAAAGCCTTCGCTAGTTCACGAGCCTTGCCTAAGAGATAATCACCTTTAACTTTTACTTCTTTTATAACTCTGCGGTCATCTTTAAGTAATTCATCAATAACGGCACTGCCCACAGCACAAGTCAAATTATTATTGGCAAAGGTTGAGCTGTGCAGAGACCCAAATTCATCATTAAATACCCGGGGAGAACTTAATGTAACGCCTATTGGCAGCATGCCTCCTCCCAGGGCTTTGGCCAGCAGCATTATATCAGGTTCGATCCCTTCCTCCTCACAGGCAAACAAGTATCCCGTCCTGCCAAGACCGGTCTGAATTTCATCAACAATGAATACGACTCCAAATTCTCGGCAAAGATCCTGTGTTTGTTTAAGATAACCTGGTTTAGCAGGAATAATTCCGCCTTCACCTTGAACTGGTTCCACAATAAAAGCTGCTACTTGTTCTGCTTTCTCAGCCAGAATTGCTTTTAAGGCTTCTGCATCATTGTAAGGTATATATTCAAAATGGGGAGCAGGAGCATCAAAAGGAGTCTGATAGACCTCGCGCCCGGTTGCCGAAAGTGCCCCCAGTGTTTTTCCATGAAAACTGCGCTCAGTGGAAATGATAATTTTCCTGCCGGTTGCCGAACGTGCCATCTTAATCGCGGCTTCCACTGCTTCCGTACCACTCTGGGCAAAAGTTGCATAACATAAATCACCAGGGGAGCAGTCCGCCAGTTTATTTGATAATTTCACAGCTTCTATTGGAATCGAAGGCTGCACCAGTGAGGGAATTCCCTTTTCCCTGACTTGGTCCAGTGCTTGCCAGATAAAATCCGGGTTGTATCCAAATGGTATTGCACCATACTGAGATATAAAATCTAAATATCTTGTGCCTTCCGCATCGACTAAATAATTGCCTTCGCCTTTAACATATTCTTTGTCAATTTTAAAAATATCCAGTATTTTAACAATTGTTGGATTGAATAATTCTCTGCGAATAAAAGGCATAAATAACTCCTCCTTATGTGCACAGATTTGTGCAACCTCAATAACTATATATATTTTAGCGATAATTGAGGCTTTGTCAAATACTAATCAGATCAATTTAATTTGGCATTTCCTGAATTAATACTATTTACTTGGGAAATATTATAAAAAAGATTAGGAATCTTAGGAGGATCAAAGATGGAAAATAATGAAATAAAAACTGAGAATGGTTATGATCTGGGTACCTTTAATTTTCTTAAAACAGGTTGGTGGATATGGCATGTGATTGCAATTGCCGCAGTCTTCTATATCGGCTATCTGTTTGGCGGCAATGTATTTTAGAGATTAAGAATATCATTTCCTTTGGCTCATAATAATAAAAAGTCCCTGCATATCAGAAT
>JAAZFJ010000301.1 GCA_012511795.1 Syntrophomonadaceae bacterium | reverse complement strand
TTTTTCTTACTCCCTGTTTCATTTCACCAATATTTTTCACCCATCGGGCTGCGATCTGGTGGGGCAGATGAAAGATAAACCGATAATTGGCCATTTGAATGAAAAATTCTATCAGTGAATAATATTTTGGCTCCAGAAGCTGCACTGTACACTTTAAGCAGGCCAGGTCTTTTTTTACATAACTGTTATAAGATATCCCGCTGTTCCTGGCATTTTCCTTGCAGTCCTCGCAAAGCCAAACCTTCACCCGATCCGGGCCGTCCAGATACTGTGTTTTTATATAATCCGGGTAAAGCTGAAACATCTTCTGCAAGGTCTGATTTTTTAGTTTATACAGATAATCCCGGTGTTCCTCATAAGTTTTTGCATAATGGTTAAGATGCAAAAGATAATAACATATGATAAGTAATTCACCTTCCGGAATGGCAGATGCTGTATCCAGCAAGTTGTCAAAATAATTCATGACACCTTTGGCTTTTGTAAATTCTTTTTGCAGATGTGCCTGCTGTTTCAGATTTTGACGTGGGGCATCCCGGATCTCAGCCAGGACCGAGGGTACATCAAGCTGCAGAACATCATCCTCTGAAAACAGATAAGTAATACTTTTATTCTCACTGCGGTTGACCCTGGCAACTGACAAATAACCATAATTAACAAGTTCATGGACCTGTTGATTACTGATATTGAATTTTGCCGCAACCTCACTAATGGTTAGCATGGTAATCACCTTCAGCAAATCATAATATTATTCGAAATCAGTCAAGTCATCTAATAAATTTAAAGCTGCGGCAGCTTCACTTTCCGGGACAGCTATTTTAACTTCCGCCAATGGACCGATAGAAACGGGCATTTGAGGAATCTCTTTACTTAATATTCTAACTGGAATACCATAGGACTGTAGAACACTTTCGACAATTATTTCATTGGGGGTATAGACCTTTTTTATAATTACCCAATTAGCCTTATTTAAATCATAATTACAAGTGGCACAGCGGTAAGCCTCATTCAAAGGCAATTTGCAATTAGGGCAATCCATATTATACACCTCCTGTTCCAATTGTAAGCGAAAAAGAAAGGATGAACAAATGCTAAACTGGCAATGGAGAAACTTTGAAGGAATCGAATATATGACAATTCCCCAATGGGAAGAGCAAGGAGCACCAATGCTGTTTGCCGGCCGTCATGCAGGTAACAGCACCGAGCCTTATAGTTCACTGAATATGGCTCTCCATGTAGGGGATGAAGATAAAAATGTACTGGAAAACCGAAAACATGTAATGAAGATCTTCGGCAGCGAGATAAACAACATGGTTTGTTGTGAACAGGTCCACGGCAGTGGTGTGGCAGTTGTTGATAAAATCCACCAGGGAAGAGGAGCACTGGATTATTCTGCTGCTTTAGCTGGTTTTGATGCGATGATCACCAATAAGTCAGGTTTGTTCCTTTCATTATTTTTCGCTGACTGTTTTCCTATTTTTCTGTTTGATCCGGTTAAAAAAGCTATTGCCATGGTCCATAGCGGATGGAAGGGAACCATAAAGAAAATCGTAATCAATGCAGTTGAAAGTATGAAGCGGGAGTATAAGGTAAATCCTGTTGATATACAGGGATTTATCGGACCTGGTATCTTAAGATGCTGTTTTGAAATTAGTGACCAACTGGCGGAAAGTGTAAATCAGGAGTTTCCGGAATTCGATGAAATACTATCCAATAACAATGGCCAATATAGCTGGGATTTAGCCAGGACCAATTACAATCTGCTGCTGTCGGCAGGTTTGCCCGGGGAAAATATTTTAGTCAGTGATTTATGTACCAAATGTCATAACGATAAATTCTTCTCTTACCGGGCTGAAGCAGGAAAGACCGGCAGAATGGCAGCCATCATAGGCTTGAAGTAACACCATGTGTGTGCAACAAAACAAGCATTAACAGTGATAAG
>JAAZFJ010000300.1 GCA_012511795.1 Syntrophomonadaceae bacterium | reverse complement strand
CCGGCCTGTACTTTTTCCGCTGCCGGGGTACCAAGTTCAGGAGGTACAGTAACTCTGACCAACAAATATAATAAAAGGCTCTACATCATATTAAACCCGGTGGCAGGCAGAGTAAGAGTCGATGAAAATCCGCCGGAAAATTGGAAATAAGGAGTTGCGTTGCACATGGAATTAGCGTTCTTTTTAGAATTATTATTTATTTTCTTCGCCCGGGTCATTGATGTTACGTTAGGCACTATACGCATGATCTTTGTAATTCGGGGCGAAAGAGTGCCAGCTGCAGCCATAGGTTTTATAGAAATATTGGTTTATACATTGGCATTGGGCATGGTAATCGGATCTCTGGATAATCCCATCAAACTTTTAGTCTTTTGTACCGGTTTTGCTATGGGAGTTTTGTTGGGCAGTGAAATAGAAGAGAGGTTAGCTCTGGGCTACCGGGGCATTCAGGTAACCATAGATGCGGAAGAATATGGATTGGCAGATGATCTGAGAGAAGCGGGCTATCCGGTGACTACCTGGCAGGCAAATGGTAAGACTGGGCCCAAGCTAATGTTGAATATTATTGTCAAGCGCAATACTGCTAAATTAGTTGCCGACCAAATCTATGACAGATGTCCTCATGCTTTTGTGGTGGTAATGGAACCCAAGAAATTTACCGGCGGTTATATTAAAAAGAAATAGGAGGCCTGTCATGTTGAAATTTACAACTGCCGGAGAATCACACGGCAAAGGGCTTATCGTGATTATTGAAGGCTTGCCGGCAGGGCTGCATATTACTGAAAAAGAGGTCAACAGTGAGCTGAAAAGACGGCAAAAAGGATACGGGCGCGGCGGACGGGTCTTGATCGAATCTGATACAGCTGAATTTCTTTCCGGCGTCAGAAATGAAACAACTTTGGGAAGCCCGGTAAGTATTTTTATAAGAAATAAAGACCATGAAAATTGGAAACAAATAATGAATAGCGGAGCAGAGGCCAATACCACTGAAAGGGTGGTAAAACGTCCGCGGCCGGGGCATGCGGATCTGCCCGGGGCTATGAAATACAACCATTCTGATATGCGTAATATCCTGGAACGTGCATCTGCAAGGGAAACTGCGGCAAGAGTAGCAGCAGGTTCATTTTTTAAGAAACTATTAGAAGTATTCAGCATATATATTTATAGTGAGGTCGTTGCTGTAGGTGAGCTACCAGGTATTCCCTTCAGGCCGCAGCGGCAAACCCTGGGAGAATTCTATGTACAGGTGGAAAGATCTCAGTTGCGGTGTGCTGATGTAAAGCTGGAACAACAGTTCATTGAGTTGATCGATCAGGCCCGTTTAGAGGGAGAATCTTTGGGAGGCGTCTTTGAAACCGGAGCGATAGGAGTGTTGCCAGGCTTAGGAAGTCATACTGGCTATGACCGGAGGCTGGATGCCAGATTGGCAGGCCTTTTAATGAGCATACCGGCCATCAAGGCAGTTGAAATAGGTGAAGGGATCGTCAATGCAGCCAAGCCTGGTTCTGCCGTACATGATGAGATATATTACAATGAGGAACAAGGCATCTATCGCCTCACCAACCGGGCAGGAGGTATAGAGGGCGGAATCAGCAACGGGGAAACGATTCTGGCCAAAGCTTATATGAAACCGATTCCAACATTATATAAGCCTTTGCAAAGTGTGAATACTGCGCTCTGGGGTGAAGAAAAGGCAACCGTGGAACGTTCCGATATATGTGCGGTCCCGGCAGCAGCAGTGGTTGGAGAAGCGATGCTGGCATTTGGATTGGCTGAAGCATTGCTTGCACAGCTAGGAGGCGATAACATGGAACAACTGAAACAAAATTACGATAACTATCATGAATATATAAAAAAGGTGTGGCGATGGAAAAAAATATAGTATTGATCGGTTTCATGGGGACTGGTAAAAGCACAGTGGGAATGAAACTGGCCGAAAGACTTAAAATGGAGTTCGTCGATATGGACCGGGAGATAGAAAAAGTAACCGGATTGACGATTACCCAAATATTTAAAAAATACGGGGAAATAAGATTTCGCTCTGAAGAGAACCTGATGGCTGAAAAACTTGCCAGAAAAAGCAACCTTGTTATAGCCACTGGTGGAGGGATCGTTCTCCAGGATAAGAATATTGAAACATTAAGACAAAACGGCATAATCGTTTGCCTTGATGCTGATCCTGAGGAAATATTTGCACGGGTCAGCCGGAAGAAGGGATCCCGTCCGTTACTGAAAAAGAACCTGACTGTGGAAGACATCAAGGAAATGCTGGCGATTCGCTCTCCTTATTATCAGTGTGCTGATTTCAGGTTAAATACCAGCGGCAAAGACATGGAATCAGTAGTAAGAGAAATTGCCAGTATGGTAAGAAAAAAACGGCAATAACAAATGTGAGGTTTTACTGGTGGCAGATTTAATCGTTGATTTAGGTGATCGCAGCTAT
>JAAZFJ010000299.1 GCA_012511795.1 Syntrophomonadaceae bacterium | reverse complement strand
CTTGTTTTTATGCTGCTTATTTCTATTACAGGTTGTGCAGGGAATAATGAAGGTGCAAGTTCTCCTGAGGATGCCAAGTTACAAATAGGGATTGTACAAATTGTCGAGCATCCATCATTAAACACAATCAGAGAATCTTTTGTTGAACAATTAGCCTTGAAGGGATTTAAGGATGGCGAAAATGTAATTATTGATTATCAAAGTGCGCAAAATGATCAAACTAATTTAAAGACTATATGTCAAAAATTTGCTAACAATGAATATGATATGATTGTTGCTATTGCTACACCTTCTGCTCAGGCAGCGGTGGGAGAAACCAATACCATACCGGTGGTTTTTTCAGCCTGTACTGATCCGGTGGCAGCAGGGCTGGTAAGTGACTTGAACAAACCCGGTGCCAATGTGACCGGAACATCTGATGCTGTATCTGCAGAAAAAATCATGGAACTGGCCATGCGTATTACGCCTGATATTAAAACCATCGGAGCCTTGTACAGTTCCAGTGAAATCAATTCCATTTCAGTAGTGGACAACTTGAAGGAATATGCTGCTAAAAACGGTATGACAGTAGTTGATGCTACTGTGACCAATTCCTCTGAAGTGCAACAGGCAGCAGCTTCATTGACCGGCAAAGTAAATGTCATCTTTTCACCCATTGATAATACCATTGCTTCTGCTATGCCCATCGTAACCCAGGTGGCCAATAAAGCCAAAATTCCAGTTTATGTAGGGGCTGACTCTATGGTAAAAGACGGCGGCCTTGCGACCTATGGTATCAATTATGTTATACTGGGTCAGGAAACTGCCAATATGGCTGTTGAGATTCTAAATGGAAAAAAACCCGGAGATATTCCGGTGAAAACAATAACCGAAGTGGAAATCTATCTGAATATGAAAACCGCTGAGGCGATAGGGATTGATATTCCTGCTGATGTCCTTAATGAGGCCAAGGAAACATTTAAAGATTAATATAGGGGTCTTACGTAAATATGAACACACTGGTTTTAATTGATTCAGTTGAATTAGGATTAATTTATGCGATCATGGCCTTAGGGGTCTTTATCTCCTTTCGTACCCTTAACATGCCCGATTTAACCGTTGACGGCAGCTTTGTTTTAGGAGCTGCCGTTTCGGCTGTAATGTGCAGCAACGGAAATCCTCAGGCAGCATTAGGAATGGCTTTTATTGCCGGATGTGCTGCGGGAAGTGTTACCGCTATTTTGCATACTAAACTAAAGATTCAGCCTCTTCTGGCGGGAATATTGGTGATGCTAGGTTTATGGTCCATAAATCTGCGTGTCATGGGCAGTAAGGCTAATATCCCGCTGATAAACAAGGCCACAGTTTTTAACCTGCTGGATGGTACTACTATTGAGGCATACGCCACCATGGTTATACCAGCAACAATTATCATTATTATAATGTTGCTGCTGTTCTATTTCCTGAAAACCGAACTGGGATTGGTGATCAGAGCCACAGGGGATAATGAGCAAATGGTTAGAGCTATGGGAGTCAATACGGATACGACCATATTGGTAGGCTTGGCTATAGCAAATGGGATGGTAGCTTTATCAGGGGCTTTAATAGCACAATACCAGTCATTTGCGGATATAAGTATGGGAACCGGTATGGTTATCATAGGTCTTGCATCAGTGATCATCGGGGAAGTTATATTTGGTGTGAAGTCACTATTGCGCAGGCTGATTGCAGTTATATTAGGGGCAGTGCTATACCGCCTGGTGATTGCCATGGCTTTTGAATTGGGTATGCCCCCCACTGATCTTAAGCTGGTTTCTGCTGTGATCGTGACTATTGCTCTTGCAATGCCGGTCATCAAAGAGCGTCTGATGACATGGCGGAAGAGAAAGACCAATCACCAGGGGGAGGTGCGCAAAAGTGCTGAAAATTGAACGAATAACTAAAATATTTGCGCCGGGTAGTATAAATGAAAAAACAGCGATCGATGACCTCAGTCTTACTATGAATGATGGTGATTTCCTAACTGTAATAGGTGGTAATGGAGCTGGTAAATCCACCTTGTTGAATTGTATTGCCGGTGTTTTTGAAGTGGACGCAGGGCATATTTACCTGGATCAAAAAAATATTACCTTTTCCCCTGAATATAAACGCTCAAAATATATCGGACGGGTGTTTCAAAACCCGCTGTCGGGTACTGCTTTTGACATGACAATTGAAGAAAACCTGGCCATTGCTTATGCCAAAGCCAAAACCAGAGGTCTTAAGCCGGGTATCAAAAAAGCTGAGGCCAAAATGTTTAAAGATAAACTGGCCCAACTGGGTTTGGGTTTGGAAGACAGAATGTATCAAAAAGTTGGTTTGCTCTCTGGAGGGCAGCGTCAGGCTTTAACACTGTTAATGGCTACTATCGTTAAGCCCAGACTATTGCTTCTGGACGAACATACAGCTGCTCTTGACCCGGCAACAGCCAGGCAGGTTTTGCACCTGACCAGGCAATTGATAAAAGTAAATGAATTAACTGCGATCATGGTGACACACAATATGAAAAATGCTTTAGAATACGGAAATCGAACTATCATGATGCACGAGGGAAGGATCATCCTTGATTTTGCAGGGGAAGAGAGAGCAAAAGTAACAGTGGAAAAATTGATCGAACAGTTCAGTCATCAAAGCGGTGAAATACTGGATAACGACAGATTGCTTTTAAGCTAAATGCCAAAGGACTTTTCTATAAGTCGGGTATTTATACGAAAAAGCTCTTATGGAAAAAAACGAAACTGAAAGACAAAAACTTCTTCTAAATAAAGGGAATTAAATGCTGTACAGCGAATAGAAAAAAGCAAAGAGGGAAAGAAAATAATAAGCATTTTTAGGCAAGGGGCGAAGACAATGCGAATAGCCGTTTACCCTGGCAGTTTTGATCCTTTGACCAATGGGCATATTGATATATTGGAAAAAACCAGCAAACTTTTTGACAAAATCATTATTGCTGTAGTACATAATGTGACCAAAACAGCTTTATTCAGCCTGGATGAAAGAAAAAGTATGATACTGGAGAGTACCAGGCATCTGAATAATATAGAGGTAGAGTGTTTCAGCGGATTGCTGGCTGCCTATGTAAAAGAAAAAAATGCCTGTGCGATAATAAGAGGACTAAGAACGGTCACTGATTTTGAGTATGAAATGCATATGGCATTAATGAATAAAGTACTGATCCCTGAAGTGGAAACTATTTTTATTATCGCAACCCACAGTAATATTTTTGTCAGCTCCAGCGGAGTAAAAGAAGCAGCACTGCTTGGCGGAGATGTAAGTTCACTGGTTCCTCCAGCTGTATTTAATGGATTAACGGAAAAAATCAAACAAATGAAATAGGAGATTTTTAGCTTATATTTTAAAGTTTAAAGGAAGGGACCTGATTCCCTTCCTTATTTTTGGTGCGCGCCTAAAATGCTTAAGAGCTAATGATATTAATGCAGAGCTTTTAATCCTCGATGAGTTTCAGACCGGTTTTACAGCGGGCAGCCAGGTCCTGATACAATTTCGTTGCCACCTGGCTATACATGACCATATAATCAGTCACATCTTTTACTGCTTTTGCCGGATTACCCAATGCCAGCTTGCGATCAGGTATCACACGCCCGGGCGGAAGTATGCTGCCTGCAGCCAATAGGCTTTCCCGGCCTAATTCACAGCCGCTGGAAACCAGTGCCATCATTCCTATTGTTGAATAAGTTTT
>JAAZFJ010000298.1 GCA_012511795.1 Syntrophomonadaceae bacterium | reverse complement strand
GCCAATATACGTAATCGAATTTTAATTGTCATGTTTAGCTTTTTAGGAATCTTTATGTTATTAGCTGCATCAGTTGGTTTCCACCAGATATTAAAAGGCCAACAGCTTGCCAAACAAGCCGTAACCATGCGTTCAAAACAGATCGAGCTCAAAGAGTTTCCCCGGGGAGAAATAATGGATCGGAACCTAATCCCCTTGACCAATTACCAGAATTCACAAGCAGTATATTTTCTGATAACCCGTGAAACCGCACAGCCTCACAATTTGCAGACTGTTGCCCACGCTCTTGCTGATGCATTAGGAAATGTAAGCCCACAGGAGGTGCTGAAAAGAATTGAGGATAGTAAAGAGTCAGGTGCTCCTTTTGTCCGGATTGCATTTGATTTGACAACTGAGCAGATTGCCAGGATCAAACTGTCCGGACAAACGGGAATCGTTGTGGCTCCAATCAGCAAAAGGTACAGTAATGAAGGCTTTGCGGCACATATTATAGGTTATGTAAGTGTTGATGGCTTAAGAGGGCAGGCAGGCTTGGAAAAAAGTTTTGATGATATTCTGCAAAAAGACAGATTTGAACAGGAATTGGTCACCGTTTTGGATGCAAGAGGCATGGTCATCCAGGGCCTGATGTTCAAGATCCGACAGCAACAGGAGATTGAGCATGGTACAGTGGTTTTAACTATTGACCGCCGCATCCAACAAATAGTTGAGGATGCTGTCAAAACGTCAATGACCAAAGGAGCGGCAATTGTGTTGGACATTAATAGCCGGGAAATATTGGCAATGGTCAGTCGCCCAACCTTTGATCAATATGATATTGAAAATGTTCTCCTGACCGGAAAAGACAGTCCGCTGTTCAATCGGGCGTTAAACAGTTATCATCCCGGATCACTGTTTAAAATACTGGTAGCAGCTGCAGCATTGGAAGAAAAGAAGGTAACTGCGGATGATAAATTTTACTGCAGCGGCAAATATATAATTAATGACGAAGTAAGGATAAAATGCTGGCAAGAGGAAGGACATAAAAATTTGACCTTTGCGGAAGCCTTTGCTAATTCCTGTAACTCGGCTTTTATAGAAACCGGGATAAAGCTGGGAAGGGAAAGCTTATTAAAGTATGCAGATAAACTAAAAGTAACAGATGAATCGATCATAGGATACCCTGGTTATAAAGCGGATAGTTTCATCAATATTAATCCTGGCAAGGCGGCTATGGGAAATGCCAGTATCGGGCAGCAAGGCATTATGCTGACTCCGCTGCAGATAACCTCTTTAATTGCTACCGTTGCCGATGATGGTTATTACAAGAGTCCGTCATTGGTTAAATATACTGTTGACCGTAAGGGTAAAAGGCAGAATTATTCAGCAGACAAAGGTGAAAGAGTCCTGAAAATCGAGACTGCCAAAGCAGTGCAGGAATTAATGGAAATGTGTATTAGTAAGGGTACTGGCAAAAGTGCCGCCTTAAACGAAATAATGGTTGCCGGCAAAACCGCAACCAGTGAAACGGGAATTATAAAAAATGACAGCGAATCCTTAAATGCTTGGTTTGGAGGATACCTTCCTGCCCATAATCCTCGATGGGCTATTGTCATACTGGTGGAAGAAGGTACATCTGGCGCAGGCCAAGCTGCGCCCATTTTCAAAGAGATTGCAGGCAAACTCCTGCCATTATATACTTCCGCCAATAAAAGTCCTGACAGATAATATTTGGTCTTTGATGATGTCCCCTCGTTAAAAAAGTCAAAATAGTCCCTAGACAGGATTAAATTTTGTTTATTTCATCAACAGTGTCGGCAACTATTTTTAAGCCCTCCACCATTCCCGGCTGTAGTTCGCCTAATTTATCATTTAATTGTTGATTAAATTCAGCACCGGTGGACAGAACCTCTATAGCAAGCTTACGTCCGGCATCAGTTAGAAACAGTTTGATGACCCGGCGGTCCTGTGGAAACAGACTTCTTTCTACCAAACCTTCCTTTTCCAGCTTGTCAACCATAGTGGTCAGTGATGAATTTTCGATATGTGCCAAAGCTCCTATTTCAGACAGCGTTGACCCGTCATTTTCCAAAAGAGAAAACAGGACAAAAGACTGAGCCATGCTGACGCCAAACTTTTCAAGTTCCTGAGCTATATGCTTTTCTACTTT
>JAAZFJ010000297.1 GCA_012511795.1 Syntrophomonadaceae bacterium | reverse complement strand
GAAACACTCACACCGGAAGTTATGGGTGCCCTGACGGTAGCCATTGAGGTAGGCCGTTCCTTCATTGCTGAAGCCGGTGCCGCTTTAGACGAAGTCAGCCAGTGATAGTCCCTGAACACCGCAAAAGAAAAAGAAAATGGAGGAATTTATGATGAAAAAATTATTGATTACTTAGGGAGTGTAAATCCTTTTGTGTAAATGGAATAATCCGCCATTTATTTGGTAATACTAAAAATACTCTTCTTTATGTGGAGGATAGGGCTCCGGTGGAGACCGACCCGAGCGCCACATGAAGGTCTGCTTATACGGATGAGGACAGCTACCGATGCTGTCCTTATTTTATTTAACATCCGGTAAGGCAGACTAAAAGCGTTAAACTCCGGGGTCAGGGGCAGAGCCCCTGTTAATTAGGCTATGTCTGCCTCAGTAAACCGATCCCCGTAAAAGACGGTGAACTGTCCAAATATTATGCCCCAGTTTTTAACTGGGTTATACCATTTCCGGCTAATTTCCTGTATAGACAGGTAAATAGACTTTCTTAAGGCATCGTCAGTTGGATAATTGGTCTTGGTTTTGGTGAATTTCCTCAGCATGCGGTGAAAACCTTCGACTGCGTTTGTAGTGTAGATTAACCGGCGCATTTCATCGGGGTATTTGAAGAAACCTGACAAATCAGCCCAATTAGTCTCCCATGACCTGTAAATCTGGGGGTGTTTGCTGCCCCATTTATCCTTGAATTCTTCCAGCGCATAAAGCGCTGCTTCCTCGCTCACTGCTCCGTAAACTTCTTTTAAATCAGCCATTACCGCTTTTAACTCTTTGTAGGACACATACTTTGTGGAATTGCGTATCATGTGGATTATACATAGCTGGTTTTCGGTCTTAGGAAAGACTGTCTCCAGCGCCTTCGAAAAGCCGCTAAGGTTGTCGTGGCAAGCTATTAGAATATCCTTAACTCCACGGTTTTTCAGCTCATTGAACACTGTTGCCCAGAATGCAGCACTCTCTGTCTCGCTGATCCAGATGCCTAAAATGTCCTTTTTGCCTGCCATGTCAACGCCTAGGACGCTGTACACGCATTTATTGATGACTTTGCCGTCCTTCTTAACCTTGAAGCGGATGCCGTCAAAGAACACTACCGGGTAAACTCCGGCCAGCGGCCGAGACTGCCATTCTGCCACTTCCGGCATAATCTTGTCTGTTATCCGGCTGATGAGGCTCGCGGATGCGTCTATGCCGTATATATCCCGCAAGTGATCTTCTATGTCGCGGGTACTCATCCCTTTAGCGTACATGGCCAAAACCCGTTTCTCCACTTCGTCAGTACGGGTTTGCCGTTTCTCAATAGCTTTCGGTTCAAACGTACCATTGCGGTCTCGGGGAACCGAAATCTCAGCTTCGCCCCATTCGCTTTTGATAGTCTTGGGAGGGTAGTATCCGTTGCGTGAGTTGCCTGAATTGTTGCCGGCTACGCTGTTCTTTTCGTACCCAAGATGCTCATCCATTTCGGCTTCCAGCATCTTTTCCAGCACTCCAGCAAATAGTCTTTTGAGTCTTGCCGTTACATCTCCTGGGGTAGTACATTCATTGCTGATTAGGGCTACTAGCTCCATTTCCTTGTCACTCAACTGTCTCATGATAACATCTCCTTAATTTTTATTTATGGATATTATTACCATTTACACAGTCAAGCATACGCTCTCCTAAAAGAACCAGGAGATCGCAAACCTTCAGAAACAGGTCAAATTTGAGTTTTCATTAGCTCCTTGAAAAAAGCACCTGTTTACACAGATGCTCAGACATTAACCAGTTTTCTAATACTAGTATTATCAATCTAATGAAAGCTGCCCAGCAAAGGAATATAAAATAACACCATAACTAGAGGTTTGTTTATATGCCTCCTCTTGGTGCATTCTGTTAATTATCTCCTGGGAATTAAGTTTGCCTAACTCGTTTACGATTTTATTAATGGTGTCAATTTCTTTATCCGACAAATACTTGTGTTCAAATCCTTGAGAGGGTATAAATTTGTATCCAACGTTATCTCCATACAAAACTGTATCAAAACAAACACCATCCAACAGAACAATCTGGTCATATGCCGCAGGTACAGCTCCCATTGGTAAAGATTGATAGACAAGTCCAGTAATAGATTTACCATGTCTCTTATAATTCAAGATATCAGAAAACCAGAGCATCTTCATTAATTTCACTTTGTGAAGCACACTGACCCGTAAAGCTAAATAATTTATAACTTCGACTACTTTATTAAGATCAAGGTCAACTCCACCAGTCACGTTTTCATCCTCGAAATTCGCATAGATCGCATGTACCGAATCTATGAGATACTGGTTCTTATGTTGGTTATATATCTGGCTAGCTTTATGATGATAGGATTTAAACGCCTTTGGGGATAAGCGTTCTTTGGCTCTTTTAAGCATTTCTAAAAACCATTTGGGATCGGAATCAATCTTCCGCAGAATATCGTCGTGGGCTCTATCTTGAACTTGATGGTTCTCATACCGAGTAATGGTGGCACCACCCCAGTCCAGTATTTCTGAAAAATCCTTCTGGCTAACTCCATATTTATATCTCATATCTCGAATTTCACCAGAAGTCAAAAGTCCCATCTTTGTCCTATATGCGTCTTTTAATGCAAGATTATTCTTACGAATCATATCTTCCGTTTCTAAATAGCCATCGGTATTCGAGCAGTATTCATAAGTTGCCTTAAATCCTATATCTACACCTTTAAATGTTTCTTGCTCAATCACCTCTACGATAGCCACCTGGTGCTCTTCCATACAACTAAGGCAGAGCCGGGTTTCACTTCTTAAAGTTTGCACTTTTATTCGCCTCTTTTCCGATAGGGAAAGTCACTGTCCTCAAAAGCTTCTTCTGCAAAATGAAAAGACATTACAAAAATAAAGTTATCGCCTCCGGCTCCAATAGCATTGACTAGTTCAACTCTTATCTTTATATACACGTCATTTTCAGTATATTTCTTCCCAAAAACCCTCATTTCTGATTGTTTTGGATGCCTTTTATCTTTGACTGTTTTAACGTAGTCCTCTTCAGAAAGATATTGTAACTCCCTCTTTAATGCTGTCGCTGGATCTTCGTCCGGAAATAGTGTGGTGATAGTATACCTGTTTGTGTATCTTTTATTTCGGCCTGCATCAACTCTTCGATCTATTTGAAAATTGATTCTAGCAGTGCCGCTTGCCAAGGCATATTTCAGTCGATCCAAATAGGTAGTTACTTCTAATTTATTTTCAATCTTCTGTTGTTCATACACTTCTTTTCTTTTCATTATAATACCCCTAGAATACAAGGTCAAATATTTTGGTATCATTTGATGCCAAAATATTTGTATATTTATTTTTACTTTTGACAAACATTATCACTGCCAATTATGTCATTAATTATTGTAATCTAGAATATAAGCCAATAAAGT
>JAAZFJ010000296.1 GCA_012511795.1 Syntrophomonadaceae bacterium | reverse complement strand
GCAGACCGATCCACAATGGGCAGTGATAAGTGTGGGCAATAATAATTTCGGCCACCCCCATAAGGAGGTAATAGAGTTCCTGGAGGGAAGAGACATAAGAATTCTGCGCACAGATCAACATGGAAATACTTATTTTGATAGTAACGGGATTGTAAAAACATTTAAATAAAGCAGTATATGCTATGTTTAAAAAATAAATATTATCGGCTCTTTCCTCATATTTTTAGGAAGGGGGCGATTTTTATCAATAATCAGTTGGCCAAAGACAGTATACCATGGTTACTTTTAAAACTTTCCTTTCCGGCTATGGCAGGGATGATTATTTATTCCCTGTTTAGCCTGGCAGATACTTTTTTTGTTGCCAGACTGGGATCAGTGGCCCTTGCAGCCCTTAGCTTTTCCATACCCCTTCAAGTTTTTTTAGTATCAATAGCATCAGCAACAGGGGTTGGCTTGACCTCCTCAATTTCAAGGGCGCTGGGTGCCGGAAACTATAAATTGGCAGATAATATAGCCTGGCATGGGGTATTGCTATCAATTATTTATGGTTTTTTCTCTATTGTAATTGCCAGATATTATTTGAATGACCTGTTGGTTTTCACTGGCTGCACACCGGAAATATTCCTGCTTATTAAAGAGTATTTGGAAATCATTCTATATGGCTCTTTTTTTATTTTTTTACCGATCATGTTGAGTAATGTTATTCAGGGCGAAGGGAATACTTTGTGGCCTATGACTGTTGCTCTGGCAGGAATATTGATCAATGTTGCCTTGGACCCGCTTTTAATTTTCGGTTATGGACCGGTAAAAGCCATGGGTCTTAATGGTTCGGCTTTAGCTACCATTTATGCCCAGGCAGTGTGTTCTTTTTTAGTAATAATGATAGCCAGAAAAAGCCGAGGTTATTTATCATGGCAGTTCAACAATTTTCGGTTTAAACTAGTTGTTTTTTATAAGATTTTTCAGGTGGGATTCCCTACAATAATAATGGAATTGACTGGTGTATTTGTTATGTTGGTCTTAAATAAAATTCTTGCCGGATTTGGCAATAATGCTATTGCAGTCTTAGGTATCTTTTTGCGGTTAAGATCGTTTTTTTATATGCCTGTATATGGTTTGACTCAGGGAGTTATGCCCATAGCAGGTTTTGCCTTTGGGGGCGGGAGTTTTGACAGAGTGAAGGAGGTTTTTTTGAAAAGTTCGGTTTTATCAGTTGTTTTTACTGGTATTGCCTTTTATGCTATGCAGTTTAAGTCGTCATGGCTGTTATGTTTTTTCTCACATGATACCGCTTTGATTTCCTTAGGAGTGATCTGCATGCAGTTAGGAACTATTTTTATTCCCTTTATGGGGCCAATCGTGATCTTGCATACTGTTTTACAAGCTATTGGAAAAGGGGCAACAGCCATGTGGTTTTCACTGATCAGGCATCTTGTATTCTTCTTTCCATTTTTACTGATACTTCCAGAGTATATTGGCATAAATGGAGTCTGGGCAGCATTTTCCATTTCAGAACTATTATCATTACTTTTGTCGGTGCCCTTTTTTATTTCATTATGGAGAGAGCTTCAGCTCAAAAATAAAATCAGTTTGATAACTCTTTCAAACCCCGGTTATCTTCTTAAAAGAACTTTAGCCTGGTTGAAATTCGATTCATTTTAGAAGACCAAAAGACTGAATTGCCGAACGAGCGGCTATTACACCTGATGCGCTGGCCTGAATCAATCCACGGGTGACACCTGCACCATCACCAATAGCCCAGAGGCCTCTGATACAAGTTTGCAAAGAACTATCCAGTTCCAATCGGGCAGAATAGAATTTAGCTTCAATGCCGTATAACAAAGTATGATCTGAAGCAACTCCAGGCATTATTCTGTCCAGAGCTTCCAAGCATTCCATGATTCCAACCATATAACGATGAGGCAGTACTAATGATAAATCTCCCGGCACAGCTCCTTGCAGAGTAGGTTCTACCAAACTTCTTTCAATTCTGCTTTTAGTTGAACGACGGCCTCGCTTAAGGTCACCATAGCGTTGTACTATAATGCCCTTGCTGAGCATATTTGCCAGACTGGCAATAGAACGTCCGTATAGTATAGGTTTGTCAAATGGAGCAGTGAATTCCTGGCTCAAAAGCAGTGCGAAATTTGTATTGGGACTTTTTTTATCTGCATAAGCATGTCCATTTACGGTTATTATTCCGTTTGTATTCTCCATTACAACATAGCCATTGGGATTAACACAAAAAGTTCTCACCAGGTCGTCAAATTCTTTGGTGTTTAAGAAAATTTTTGGTTCCCAGATATTATCAGTAAATTCCTTCATGGTTATGGCGGGAACTTCGACTCTTACACCCAGGTCTACCTGATTATTTTTCAGGGGTATTTTTAGTTTTTGTGCCTGCTCAGAGAACCATTCAGCACCATCGCGACCTGGAGCTAATATTACCACTGGTGATTTGTAAGTTCCTTTGTCGGTTATTACACCTTTTACCTGCTGATTTTTAACAACAATTTCAGTTACTGTCTCATCAGTTTTGATGGTGGTTTTTTCCTGCAGTGCCAAGTACATATTGCTTAATACTTTTAAGGTGTTTTCGGTTCCCATATGACGGATTACGGCGGGTACCAACCGAAGGCCGGCAAAGGATGCCTTAAGCTGCAAATCTTTGACAATATCACTGTCCCGGCCAAAAACCCGGTCAGGTGCTCCGAAAGATACATAAATACCATCTACATAATCGATTAACTTGGCCAGACTATCTTTGCCAATATAATCCTGGAGCCATCCCCCAAAGTCGGTTGTCAAAGTTAATTTGCCGTCGGAAAAAGCACCTGCTCCGCCCCAGCCGCACATTATTGAACATGGTTTGCATTCGATGCAGCTGGCAGTGTTTTCGTTAATTGGGCAAACACGTTTTTCAACGCGCTTTCCCTTCTCTAAGATAAGAATTCTATCTACACTGTGTTTTGTCATTTCCATTGCCGCAAAAATTCCGGCAGGACCAGCCCCAACTATTATGACATCATAGTTTGAACTCAAAATATTTGCCCCCCAAACGATTTGTTTTACAATAAAGATTATAGCATACTGCTCTTAATTCTATAAAATTTCATGTAGCCGGCAATCTTTGCTGTTATAATAAACAAAAAACTACGGAGAGATTAAATGAATGCCAATAACTTTTATATATGGGGCAAGGACGCTTATTTAGTAGAAGAAAAGGTGAATGAAACAATCAGGCAAATCATTCAGTCCAGGGGAGAAGAGGCAGAAATTATCTACCTTGATGCTGATGAAATAAGCCCGCAGCAATTGGCACAAACTTTGGAGTTCAGCCCATTATTTTCTTCACTGAGGGTAATACTCATAAAAAGTCCATTCTGGTTGAATAAAAAAATACGAAAGAACAGTAAGCTGGAAGAGATAGCCAAGGCCTGGCATAATTATCTGCAATCATCAGGTACGGATCAGTATGTAATCTTAACTGCTGCAGATTACAGTCCTGCCAATATGATTGTCAAAACTTTTGCAAAAAGAATAGAGGTGATCCAATGTAAGAGCCTGGAACCGGTACAACTGAGAAAATGGATCGCTGAACAATTTGAGTCTAGAAATTTTAAAGCAAATACAGGAGCAATTGCTCTTCTGGCATCTACTGGGCAGGACCTGCACTACTTAAAAAATTTGATTGATAAAACCTGCTTAATTGTGGGGAATAAAACAGTGACTGAAGCAGATCTGGCTGATGACCTGCTCAAAATAGAAAACACTACTGTATTTAAGATTACAGATGAGATTTTCAAGCGAAATGCAAAGATGGCAATCACCTATTTACATAAATATATTGAACAGGAACAATCGCCAATAGTTGCTTTATTTATGATTGTCAAGCAATTCACTCAGTTCGGAAAGGTCAAATACTTTAAGAACCAGGGTTATACCAGCAAAGAGATTGCTGACAAGACTAAAATGCAGGGATTCCAGGTAAAAAACATGGAAAGGTATTTGAACAATTATACCAATGAAGATTTAAGAAAGGTATTTGCCTGCTGTTTAGAAGCAGATATCAGTATTAAAAGAACCAGTAAGGATCAACTGCTGGTAATGGAAACTTTAATCTTTGAGTTATGCAATATCAGTATCAGTTCTTAATAAAGAGTGGATTAATAAAAACCTGCCGTAAGACAGGTTTTTCTATTAATTAACCATATTATTAAGTTTTTTGCTTAAGGCTGATTTTTTACGAGCCGCAGTATTTTTATGAAGAATCCCTTTAGATATACTCTTGTCAATTAAGGAGGTTACCTGTAACAAATTGTCTTTCGCTGCCTGTACATCATTTTGCTTTAAAGATTCTTCGTATTTTTTTATTGATGTTTTTAATCTGGTTTTGTAAGTTTTGTTTCTTAGACGATTTGCTTCTGCAATTCTGGCTCTTTTAGCCGGAGTCTTGCTTTGTGCCACATTTTCACCTCCTCAAATTTTCATTAACAAAAATAACTATAGCACTACCAAAGTTAAATTGCAATAATTAAGCATAGCATTTTAATGTGGGTATAGTCATATAAATTGCAGTTCTACTCTTTAACGGTTGGCAATAAAATAAAAAAGGCAGGCTTTAAAAGGGGTGGGACAGGGTGCTCAATAACTTTACAGTCTTTATAAAAAGTCTTATTTTTACGCAAATTTTTGTATTTTGTTTAATTGCCGGTGTTAGTATAGATATTAACAGCTACTATTTAAATATATCTTCTCCGGAGCAATTGGAAAGCATTTTGCAGCCCTTTAATAAATTAGCGATTGATGAAGAAGTTTGTGTTAAATTATTTAAAAAAACTAGTTTTGCTTTTGCAGGGGATACTAAGAGCATAATTAACAGCGATTATATCCTGAAGACAATGCCACAGCAATTATTGTCATCCAATATACAAGCCTTGGCATTTTCAGAATCCCGCTATGCCCAGGCTAATGTCAGCAGAAATGATCACAGAAGCACAGAATTACCGGCAAACAATATACCGGTTTCAGAAACAAATACGGAAGCTATGGACTATGAAAAATTAAAAAATTATCTGGTGGTTTTTTACTGTACCCATAACAGTGAAACTTATATTCCTGAAAGCGGCGCCGCCAACCTGAAAGGTGGGAAACCAGGCCTGGTTAACCAAATAGCAGCATTAACCGCCAGTCAACTGAATAAAAAAGGAGTAAAATCGCGATTTGTAAATACCATCCATGACTATCCCAATTATAATGCGAGTTATACCAATTCAAGGGCAACGGTAAAAAAAATTCTGCAGTCAGACTATGAGAATCTATGGCTGTTTGATATCCATCGAGACAGTATACCAGGACTTAGTGAGGCACAAAGGGTCAAAATAAATGGTAAACATGCTGCCCCAATTTTAATAATAGTTGGCACTGATGAACGGAAAGAGCATTCAGACTGGAAAAAGAATTTAGCTTTTGCAGAACAAATACGAGAGACCGGAGAAAAGATGTATCCCGGTTTGATTAAAGGAATAAGAACCAAAGCGGGAACTTATAATCAGGAATTCCACTCCCAGAGCTTATTATTGGAGTTTGGCAGTGACTACAACTCACTGGCTGAAACAAGTTATTCTGCGGAGTTACTGGCAGATGTTTTTCTAGAAATCCTTAAGGAGGAAAATTCGTGAAGAAGCTAGGCAGAATGTTCCTTGTGATAATATTACTGTTTTTAGTGGGGACAGCTTTAAATATCAGTAATGAGGCTATAAACCAATTAACTATGCAAAATCGAGAAGCTGTCATTGGTGCAGACTATAATAATGAAGAGATAACAATCTATCTGATAGGCAATAGTTATGTATACCTTACGGACAAGCTCAATGATGCAGCAGACTTTGCTGCTTATAAAATTAATAAAATGGAAACATTAGTTGTGGATCATTTTATTAAATGCTATAAGATATTTCGAGCGGTATTTTTTTAGCAGTTATACCTTATTTTATAAAATAATTTCCATGCTATCAAATCTATAGCGCCAAAAAGAACTTATTAACCCGAAGGGAAAGCTTATTCTTTTTATTCTAATATGAAAGTTTGAAATCTTTTTATAAAAAAGGCGCAATTAATAATTTATTCTATTGCGCTTAAATAATTTTATTCCTATACCGATCAGTATCAGTAAGGTTCCGGAAAACCTAGCCAAAGAAGCATATTTAGGAATAAATTCATAAGCAAAGATGCCGCCAAGCAATAGGAGGCTTCCTATAATCAGCAGTCCCAAAATGGAGGGCTGCTTTATTAAAGATGGCCAATGGGTGCATAAATAGTAAACCAGAATCAATAGTGGCAATATATAAAGAACAGTTTCCAATCAGATCCTTCCTTTCATTTATATTGTTTTTATCTATAATATCATAACAAAAGCCGTTAGAAACCTGCATTCCCAATAACCTAAAAAGGAATGCTATACTAAAACATACATGCCAGAGAATTAAATTTTATAATCGCTTCAAATCGGTTATAATTTATTCCATAGCTTTTGCAAACCGGAGGTTTGATATATTGCAGAATAATATCAGGAATTTTAGCATAATCGCACATATTGACCATGGTAAGTCTACTTTGGCTGATCGCTTGCTTCAAATTACCGGAGCTTTAAGTGACCGGGAAATGAAGGAACAGTTTCTGGATAAAATGGACTTGGAAAGAGAAAAAGGCATTACAATCAAATTGCAGCCAGTAAGACTTAACTATCAGGCCAAAGATGGACAAAATTATATAATTAATCTTATTGATACTCCTGGCCATGTAGACTTCTCATATGAAGTTTCCAGGAGCTTGGCGGCTTGTGAGGGAGCTCTGTTAGTTGTTGATGCAACCCAGGGGATAGAAGCACAGACACTGGCCAATGTTTATATGGCTATGGATCTTAACCTGGAGATAATCGGGGTAGTAAATAAAATTGATTTGCCTGGTGCGGAACCGGATACAGTCAAAGAAGAAATGGAAAATGTACTGGGAATAGATAAAAATGATATTATTCCTATTTCCGCTAAACTTGGTGTTGGTATTGACCAAGTTCTCGAAGCAATAGTAAATAATATTCCCCCGCCAGCAGGAGATGACGATGCTCCTCTACAGGCTTTGATATTTGATTCATATTTTGATCCCTACAAAGGGGCCATTTGCTATATAAGGGTAAAATCCGGACAGATCGTCAAAGGCCAGATGATAAAGATGATGTCATCAGGCAAAGAATTTGAAGTATCAGATATAGGCATCCTTTCCCCGTACATGACTGAAGTAGAAAGCTTAAAAAGCGGGGAGGTAGGATTTCTGGCTGCGGGGATCAAGAATGTTATTGATACCAAAGTTGGTGATACAATAACGGGTACTGCCCATCCTGCCCAGAACCCGCTTTCTGGTTATCAGGAAGTTAAACCGGTGGTTTTCTGCGGTCTTTATCCTTTGGAAAACAACGATTTTGAAAGACTCCGGGAAGCTTTGGAAAAACTGAAGCTCAATGATGCTTCTCTATTATATGAACCGGAAACTTCAGATGCATTAGGTTTCGGTTTCCGCTGCGGATTTCTGGGACTTCTTCATCTGGAAATTATCAAAGAACGTCTGGAAAGAGAATATAATCTGAGCCTTCTGGCAACGGCACCCAGTGTTATATATAAGATCATCTTAACTGATGACAGTGAAGTCTTGGTGCAAAATCCAAATCACTGGCCTGCTCCTCAGAAAATTGATAGGGTGCTGGAACCATTCGTAAAAGCTGTGATTATGGTTCCTAATGATTATGTAGGGACTGTGATGGAATTGTGCCAGGAAAAACGCGGTCAGTTTTTGACCCTTGAATACTTGACCACCCACCGGGTAATGGTCAATTATAAACTGCCCCTGTCAGAAATTCTATACGACTTTTTCGATGGCCTTAAATCCAGGACCCGGGGATATGCTTCTTTGGATTATGAAATCAGCGGGTATGAAGTTTCAGATTTAGTGAAAATGGATATAATGCTAAACGGTGAAATTGTTGATGCTCTAAGCTATATTGTACATAAAGAAAAAGCTGTTTACAGAGCCAGAGCAGTAGTGGAGAGACTTAGGAAGATCATACCCCGGCAAATGTATGAAGTAGTAGTACAGGCAGGAATTGGTTCGCGAATCATCGCCCGGGAAAGTGTCAAAGCATTGCGCAAAGATGTTTTAGCCAAATGCTACGGCGGAGATATTACCCGTAAGAAAAAGCTATTGGAAAAGCAAAAAGAGGGCAAAAAACGAATGAAACAAATTGGTCATATAGAAGTACCCAAGGAAGCATTTATGACAGTTTTGAATATTGAGGCTAATGACTAGAGGATCGTAAGATGGTAATAGAAGCAAAACCAGTAGGGGTGTATATTCACATCCCTTTTTGCAAGAATAAATGTATATATTGTGATTTTTACTCAGTTAATAATTCAGATGAACACTTGCTTAATGATTACTGTCAGGCAGTAATATGTGAAATCAGAGCAGCTTCAGAACAATTGCATAATATACTTGTAACTACCATTTTTTTTGGCGGAGGGACGCCAAGTTTGTTGAATTCCCGGAATATTAAAGGAATTTTGGATACAATCAAGGATTCATTTCCCGTTTTACCCACCGCTGAAATAACAGTTGAAGCAAACCCGGCAACAATTGATGCCCCAAAAATGGACCAATATCTAGAGGCTGGAGTTAATCGGTTTTCCGTGGGTGCACAGAGTTTTTCTGATCAGGAATTATCAGTTTTAGGAAGAATCCATAAGGCTGATGATATTTTGCGCATTGTAGAATTATTTCATAAGAAAAAAATAAAAAATTTTAACCTGGATCTGATTTATGGTATCCCTGGGCAATCCATAAAAAGATGGGAAGCGAATTTGACAAAAGCCATTGATTGCATACCTGCTCATATTTCTGCCTACTTATTGCAATTGGGATCAGAGACAGTAATGGCCAGAATGGCTGCCCAAAATATTATTGAACTGTGTGATGAAAATACTGAAGCAGAGATGTATGAAAGAACCATCGATTTATTGTCTGGCTGTGGATTTAGACATTATGAACTTTCCAATTTTAGTCGTCCTGAGTTTAAATGCCAGCATAATTTGATATACTGGCGGGGCGAAAATTACCTGGGATTTGGCGCCGGCGCCGTTAGTTACATAGACAATAGACGTTTTATCAATCAACCCGACTTAGTCGATTATATCAAAAACCTGACTTCAGGAAAAAAACAGGCCGTTGAAGAATTGGAGAACATGACAATGAAAGAGCAGGTTTCGGACACTATTATTCTGGGTTTGAGACTATGTGAGGGAATAAATATAAATGAATTAAATCAGCGTTATTCAATTAATATTGAAAAAGAATATGGTAAAGCTATAGATAACAATATTCAAAAAGGATTACTTAACTATAAGAATGGACAGCTATTCTTAACCAGACGGGGTTATTTCCTGTCAAATGAAGTTCTTTGCCATTTTATCGCCTGATTTGTTTGCTTGACAAAGAATCGTACAGGTGATATTTTTTAGGAAACACTATTAGCACTCAACTAATGAGAGTGCTAACAGGCAGGTGATAATGAATGACTCTGGATGAGAGAAAACGCAAAATACTGGAATCAATTGTAAGAGATTATGTAGAGACTGCCGAGCCTGTGGGTTCACGGGCTGTGGTGAAAAAGTATGCACTTAAAATAAGTCCGGCTACAGTTAGAAATGAAATGGCCGACCTGGAAGAAATGGGCTATTTGGAACAGCCCCATACTTCAGCGGGCAGGATCCCATCTGAAATTGGATTCCGTTACTTCGTGGATTTTATTATGGAAAAACAAAAACTATCTGATGAGGAAACAGAATTATTGAATAAAGTAATAAGCAGCAATGCCGATGAACTAAATGAATTTATTGGCAGGATCGGCTATTTTTTGTCCCAGATTACCAATTATGCTTCTTTTGTTATCGTTCCATCTATTAAGTTTAAGGAATTCAAATCCATGCAATTGATACCCCTTGGAAAGGATAAAGCCTTAATTCTATTGGTAACAGATACTGGAATGATCATACATCGAAGAATAGATGTCCCCAGCTCTTTAAATGATGAGGATTTGGAACAGGTAAGTGCTGTTTTTAATAGAGTTCTAAAAAATAAAAAGATCAGTGAAATAAACAGGACGTCTCTTCAGCAACTGCGGGAAGGTTTAAAACACAAGCGATTACTTGTTGATTTAGCTCTTGAAGAGATCGATAATTTGCTTAAAAACACTGGTGACGAGAAGCTTTTTCTAAGCGGTACCCTTAATATCCTAAATGAACCGGAGTTCAAAGATCTGGAAAAACTGCGCAAGATTTTGACCTTGTTGGAAGCCAATGAAGTTTTAAAAGGTATTATTCCTGATGTTACAGGTGATGAAGTGGATATAACCATTGGTCATGAAAACAAGTTAGATGATATAAAGGAACTAAGTCTGGTATATGCAGGCTATAAATCTCTGGGGGAAACAGGTGCAATAGGTTTATTAGGACCTATAAGGATGGAATACTGGAAAGCAGCGGGAACAGTTGAAACCGTTCGTGCTGCAATTGAAGAAGTCTTCAGACAAAATCGATAAACTTTGAACAGGAAGCAGGAGAGATTATGACTGAAAGTAGTTTCGCCAAAAATCTCAAAGAAGACCGTTTTGAAACCTTATTAAACAATGCCAGTGCAGCCAGGGTTATTGCCAGGGCAGTTGAGGGAACCATTGGCCCAAAAGGCCTGGACATAATGATGGTGGATAGTTTTGGTGATGTTGTGGTTACCAATGACGGAGTGACGATTTTAAAACTGATGGATGTCACACATCCGGTTGCTCATATGATAATAAATACTGCCCGTGCCCAACAAGCAGAAGTGGGAGATGGTACTACTACTGCTACCATTATAGCCGGTGCTTTGATTGCTGAAGGAGCTGAACAAATTCTAAAAGGAGTTCCTGTTACCAAGGTAATCACAGGTATAAATATGGGTATTGAAAGGGCATGTGAATTATTAAACAGCCTGAGTTATCCAGTAAACACTCTGCATGATCAATTATTAAATAATATTGCTGTCATAGCAGGCCGCGGATATCGGGATTTGGCTGGGTTGATCATCGAGGGAGCGCAAAAATTAGGTACAGAGATGATAAAAGATAAGGATTACAAGTTTTCCGATGCTGTAGTGGCTAAAGAGTTCGCTGAAAGTAAAGTTTTTTCCGGAGTGATAATAAATAGACAACCAGTTAATCGTGATATGCCATCATCAATCACTGACGCAAAAATTCTAGTGGTTGATGATGCCTTAAAACCTGATGAGGTTGAAGGGCAAGCACTTAGGACTGATGCAGGATTTCAGCACTATTTAAAATCTCGGGGACTATTTGAGGCAAATCTCAACAAATGTATTGAACTTGGCATCAATGTCATCGTGGTAGACAGCAGTATTGATGACCTGGCTGAGCAGATTTTATCCCAGGCGGGAATTATCGTTTTACAAAGGGTATCTGGCCGAGAAATTGAAAAATTATGCCTTCATACCGGTGCCCGTAAAATAAAAAGAAATGTTTTGAATAGCAGCATGGAATTGATCAATACATATTTAGGTGAAGCCGCTCAGGTGATTACTGACGAAAAACTTGAACATACTTATTTTCTGAACGGAAAAGGTAAGGAATGGGTTACTTTATTAATAGGAGCATCTACTGAGGAAGTTGTTGACGAAAGGGAGAGAATGGCCAAAGATGCTGCTGCAGCTGTTCAGGCATCAATAAAAGGGGGCATAGTACCTGGAGGCGGAGCTGCTGAAGTCTGGATCTCAAGACATTTGGAAACCATGGCCAGGGATATTGAAGGAATGGAAAGCCAGGGAATACTAGCTGCCAAAGAAGCTTTATTGAAGCCCTTTTGCTGCATGGCAGCCAATGCCGGGTTTAACCCTTTGGAAAAATTGGCAGAGGTAAATGCAGCTCAGAAAAATAGTAATTCGGCCCATTACAGTTTTAACTCTGAAAACGGTAAAATTACCGATATGCTTACAGAGGGCATTGTAGATCCGACTTTAGTCAAGGCTTATGCTTTTAAAGCAGCAGGTGAAGTAGCAACAGCTGTATTACGAATTAATTCAGTCATAAAGATGCGTGAAACTAATTCAAATATAAATGGAAATATCCTGGAATAGAGGTGCAAGATCAGTGTCAGAAGAGGATTTGAAAGAAACAACAATGAATAGTGAAGAACCAGTTTTGGAAAAGGAGGAAGACATAGGTAAATTAAGAGCTGAATTGGCAAAAAGCCAGGAAGAAACTCAAAAGTACAAAGATTTGTATTTGCGTTTGCTGGCGGATGTTGAAAACATGAAAAGAAGGTCTGTGAGAGAAAGAGATGAATATGTGAAATTTGCAACATTGCCGGTGATCAAAAAGATATTGGCTGTTATAGATGATCTGGAAAGGGCCCTAAAAATGTCGAGCGGAGTACAGACTAATGAGGCTCTATACAAAGGTGTGGAAATGATCAACAGCAGCCTGCATGATTTGATTAAAGCGGAAGGGGTAGAAAGGATTGAGTCTCTGGGGCAGCCCTTTGATCCCGAATATCACCAGCCCCTGACCGTTGAACCAAGCTCAGAACATGAAGAAAATACTGTAATTGAAGAATTACAGGTTGGCTATATTATGAATGGCCGGGTAATTAGGCCCAGCTTGGTAAAAGTAAGCAGCCAGGCATAAATAAAAGAAGAATATTCATAAATAT
Source organism: Syntrophomonadaceae bacterium (assembly GCA_012511795.1). Lineage (GTDB taxonomy): Bacteria > Bacillota > Syntrophomonadia > Syntrophomonadales > Syntrophomonadaceae > UBA1368. Next base: position 27,184 of record JAAZFJ010000296.1, on the reverse strand, counting down.
TTTTGGAGGTGTTATTGATGGGGAAAATAGTTGGAATAGACTTGGGAACAACTAATTCAGCCATTGCAGTAATGGAAGGAAATGAAGCAGTTATCATAACCAATGCTGAAGGCGAAAGGATCACTCCTTCCGTAGTAGGTTTTTCCAAAACCAACGAAAGACTGGCAGGAAGAATTGCAAAAAGGCAAGCTATTACAAACCCGGAACGTACTGTAGTTTCTATCAAAAGAAGAATGGGAACTGATTATACAGTATCAATTGACGGGAAAAAATATACACCACAGGAAATATCAGCTATGATTCTGCAAAAATTGAAGAATGATGCTGAAGCTTATTTGGGCCAACCTATTACTCAGGCAGTTATTACGGTGCCAGCTTATTTTACCGATGCTCAGCGTCAGGCCACCAAAGATGCAGGAAAGATAGCGGGAATGGAAGTACTGCGTATTATCAATGAACCAACTGCTGCTGCCTTAGCTTATGGATTGGATAAAGAAGGGACACAAACTATTTTAGTTTTTGACCTGGGAGGCGGTACTTTTGATGTTTCCATTCTGGAAATAGGTGATGGAGTCTTTGAAGTTAAGTCTACCAGTGGTAATAACCGACTGGGTGGTGATGACTTTGATGATAAGATCATAAATTGGTTAATCGATGAATTTAAAAAAGAACATAGGATTGATTTAAGAAATGATAAGATGGCCATGCACCGTTTAAAGGAAGCGGCGGAGAAAGCTAAGCATGAGCTATCAGGGGTCATCACTGCCGATATAAACATACCATATATTACAGCTACACAAGAAGGGCCTTTGCATCTGGAGAAAACCCTGACCAGAGCCAAGTTCGATGAGATGACCGCTGAATTAGTGGAAAAAACCATGGGCCCGCTAAGGCAGGCGATTAAAGATTCCGGGCTTAAACCCAATGAAATAGATAAAGTTATACTGGTAGGAGGCTCCACCAGAATCCCAGCTGTGCAGGAAGCCATCAAAAATTTTACCGGTAAAGAGCCTTTTAAAGGTATTAATCCCGATGAAGTCGTAGCAGCAGGTGCTGCTATACAGGCTGGAGTTCTGGCAGGAGATGTTACTGACGTAGTCTTACTTGATGTAACTCCCTTGTCCCTTGGAATAGAAACCTTGGGAGGAGTTTTTACCAGAATAATTGAAAGGAATACTACCATACCTACTGCTAAAAGCCAGAATTTCACCACCGCTTCTGATAATCAGACTTCAGTTGATATTCATGTTCTGCAGGGAGAAAGAAAAATGGCGGAGCATAATGTTACTCTGGGGAGATTCCAATTGACAGGTATTCCTCCGGCACCTCGCGGAATACCGCAAATTGAAGTAAAATTCGATATAGATGTCAACGGAATTGTTCATGTTACTGCCAAGGACTTGGCTACAAACAAGGAACAAACGATCACAATAACCTCATCAACCGGATTAAGTGATGAGGATATTGACAGAATGGTTAAGGATGCTGAAAAGCATGCAGAAGAAGATGAAAAGCGGTTTAAGGAAATAGAAGTCCGTAACAATGCTGACAGTATGGTATATCAAGCAGAAAAATTACTTAAAGATAATGCCGAGCAAATGGATGAAGAAAACAAAGAAGCAATTACCAGTGCCAAAGATGCTTTGCAAACAGCTTTGCAAGAAAATGATCTGGAAGAGATCAAAGAGAAAACAGAAGCACTTACCAAAGCGGTTTATGATTATTCGTCAAAAATGTACGAGCAGGCAAATCCTCAGGATGGCACTGACGAAGATTATATCAATACTGATTACTCCACCCCGGATGATGAATATGATAAATAAATACGCAGGGTTACCATTTAATCCGGAGATTTCACAGTCTCCGGGTTGCCCTTGTTTTTAAGAAAGGTGGGCATTATGTCATCAAAAAGGGATTATTATGAGGTTTTAGGAATATCCAGAAATGCTACACAAGAGGAAATAAAAAAAGCGTATCGTCAAATGGCCAGAAAACACCATCCTGACGTAGCCAGGGATGACGAAAATGCGGCGGAAAAATTTAAAGAGATCAATGATGCCTACGAAATATTAAGTGATGAACAAAAGAGGGCAGCTTATGACCGGTTCGGACACGATGCATTTGATCCCAGCCGTGGTGCTGGTGGATTTGGTGGTTTTGAAGATTTTGGCGCAGGCGGTTTTACTGATTTATTTGATTTATTCTTTGGCGGTGCAGCAGGCGGAGGCCGGCGCAGAAGAGGACCTCAAAGAGGCGCTGACAAAGAGATGCGTCTTGATATAAATTTCGAGGATGCAGTTTTTGGCATGCAAAAGGATGTGGAACTTTACCGCGTAGAAAAATGTGAAAAATGCAATGGTAATGGTGCGGAACCGGGTACCCCGATTAAGACTTGTCCTGCATGTAAAGGAAGCGGACAGACAAAATCAGTGCAGAGTACTCCTTTTGGGCGTTTTGAAACATTGCGTACCTGTTCGCGCTGTCAAGGGGAAGGCAAAATAATTGAAAAACCTTGCACTGCCTGTAGGGGCAGCGGGCAAGTCCGCAAAAAACATAAGATAAATGTAAGAATACCGGCAGGCATCGACACCGGAATGCGCCTTAAAATTCAAAATGAAGGGGAGCAAGGGATCTATGGAGGCCCTCCGGGAGACTTGTTTATCACCATTGTAGTAAGGCCACATGCCAAATTTAAAAGAGAGGATCATAATCTTGTAACCCGTCTTTCAATTAATTTTGTACAGGCGGCCTTGGGAACAGAATTGGAAATTCCATTATTAGGCGGGGCCAGTCACAATGTTAAAATTCCTGAAGGCACACAGCCTGGCGATATAATAACCGTTAAAGGGAAAGGTATACCTTACATTAACAGTCAAAAATGGGGAGATCTAAAAATCATCATCGATGTAACTATCCCTACTAAATTAACCAAAAAGCAAAGAACGCTATTAACATCTTTTTATGAAGATAATGAAGATAAAGAAAACAGGAAGAACTTATTTGAAAAATTCAAGGACGCAATGGGATAGAAAGAGGTTTTAATTAATGAATTGGAAAGAGATCAGTGTTGTAACTGAAGGAGCATGTGCAGAAGCGATTGCAGGTATTTTCCATCGTTTGGGGTCTGGCGGTGTGGTTATTGAAGATCCCCAGGCAGCACGTCAATATGTGCAAAAAGATCAATTCGATGCCAGTACTATATCTCCCGATTTTCTGGAACATAATTTCGTGGTGATAAAAGCATACTTTCAGGAAGACCGACAAGTAATGGAAGAAATCAATGAATCTCTGGAACAGGTAAATAAATGTTTTAATACCAAATGCCGCGTTTTTATTGAAGAAGTAAGGGACGAAGACTGGGAAGAATCATGGAAAAAATACTACCATACTTTTAAAGTGGGACGACACCTGGTAATTAAACCATCCTGGGAAGAATATGAGGCTAATCCTGATGAGGTAGTCATTAAGATAGATCCGGGTATGGCTTTTGGTACAGGAATTCATGCCTCCACCCGGTTTTGTCTTAATTTTATTGATGAATATATTAAAGGCGGAGAAAATATAATTGATGCTGGCTGCGGGTCAGGGATCCTGTCCATTGCCGCAGCTAAAATGGGGGCGGGAAAAATAACTGCCTTTGACATAGATGAAGTAGCAGTAAAAGTAGCCCGTGAAAATACTAAACTTAATGATCTCCAGGATATCATTGAAGTGAAACTGGGTGATGTAACTGAAGAACTGCTACAACCGCAGAATGACATAATTTTTGCCAACATCACCGCTGATATTGTAAATTTGCTCATTCCACATGCAGCTAAAGCACTGAAACCGGGAGGCTATCTTTTCGCTTCCGGGATTGTAGACAGCCGTTTCCCGGGAGTTCAAAAACAGCTTCTGGCTTATGGCTTTGTAACCGAAAAAATACTAACTGATGTAGACTGGGTTGGAGTAGCAGCACATAAAGCATAGTTAAAATAAATGAAATTGGCTGGTGGTGCGAAAGGAGTGTTACTATTGCACCGCTTTTTTATTTCAACAGATATGATCAAAAACAACTTAATAGAAATTGATAAACAGCAATCTCATCATATAGAAAAGGTGCTAAGACTGAGAATAGGAGATTCTGTAGAACTTTTTGATGGTTTGGGCAATGTATTTAACTGCAGGCTGCATAGCAATAAAAACGGTGTACTCCAGGCTGAAATACTTAGTTGTTCCCAACACCAGAATGAGCCATCTGTCAGTATAATCTTAGCTCAGGGAATTGCCAAAGGAGAAAAAATGGATTATGTTATCCAAAAAGCAGTAGAGATCGGGGTAACTGCCATTATTCCTTTTGTAAGCGAGAGAACGATAGTCATGCTGGACGGGAAAAAAGCTGCACAAAAAACCAGCAGATGGCAAACCATTGCCCGGGAAGCATGTAAACAATCAAAGCGTAATTTTGTTCCGGAAGTGAAATCAGTTGTTGAATTCCCCCAATTAATTGCAGATCTGCAACATAAAAGAGCAGTTATGCTGTATGAGGGAGAAGAAAAGACTAAACTAAGGGATATACTACATAAGTTTAAAGGCAGTCTGGCATCACAAAGCATTACAATTATAGTTGGTCCGGAGGGGGGCTTTTCACCTTCCGAAGCAGAAGCAGCAAAAAAGAATTCCGTGATCCCCATTAGCCTGGGATCTGGAATCCTAAGGACCGAAACTGCTGGGTTAGTTGCTGCCAGTATAATATTATATGAAGGCGGAGACTTGGGGTAACATTGATTGAAAGAGGTATAAGATTGAAAAAGGTAGCTTTCCACACTTTGGGCTGTAAAGTGAATTCAGTTGAAACTGAACAATTGATCGAAGCTTTTTTACAAAAGGATTATGAAATAGTGCCCTTCGAAGAGATTGCAGATATTTATGTTGTTAATACCTGTACGGTTACCCATGTCAGTGACAGGAAATCAAGAGCTGTTATCAGGCGGGCAATAAAGCGAAATCCTGATGCAATCGTAGCAGCGGTTGGTTGCCTGGCACAAACTAACAGTAAGCAGCTTGCTGACATAGAAGGTATTGATTTAGTTGTGGGCAACCGGGATAAAGAAGATTTACCGTCCATACTGGAAAACCATAATTTTCAAAAGGGACTGCCTGTCATCTTCGACGAGAGAATAAAAAACAGTGATTTACTTAAAACTGTTATTTACAGCAGGCAACACGAAAAAACCCGTGCTTTTATTAAAATACAGGACGGCTGTCAGAGTTTCTGTTCTTATTGTATTGTGCCCCAGGCCCGGGGGCCGGTAAGAAGCAAGACACCTGAAAAAGTGGTGGAAGAAGTAAACCAACTAGTGACACTGGGTTATAAAGAAATCGTTTTAACCGGAATTCATACCGGAACTTACGGCATAGATTTAAAAGAAGAGAATTTGAGTTCTCTGTTACTATATATTCTTGATCAGGTGAAAGGGGAATATAGAATCAGGCTAAGCTCACTGGAGCCATTGGAACTGGATGACAGGCTGTTGGATATTGTAGCCGGGCACCAAAAGATTTGCCGTCATCTGCATATTCCGCTGCAAAGCGGCAGCAACCGTATTTTATCATTAATGAACCGGCGTTATACCAGAGAATATTATCAATCCCTGATCAATAAGATAACCAGAAAAATACCTGGCGTTGCTGTAGCTGCTGATATAATGGTGGGTTTCCCCGGCGAAGACAAGCAAGATTTTTTTGATACACGAAATCTTTTAGAAAATTTACCATTGCATTCCTTACACGTATTCAAATATTCACCGCGTCCCGGCACCAAAGCAGCTTTAATGAAACCGCAGGTGGAAGCAAGGGAAAAAACAGCCCGCAGTGAAAGTTTGCTGAAACTTGCTGCAGCTAAAAAAAGCAGCTTTATTAATGATATGCTTGGTCAAAAACTCACTGTACTGGTACAGGAACATATTTCGCCGGATCTTTATCTGGGATTGAGTGATAATTATATAGAGATTCAGTTTCATTCTCCCCATAATATGATTGGTTCTTTTGTGCAAATTTCTCCTGAGAGAATCGAAAACCAACAAGTTATTGGGCAGATTATTGATTAGAGTTTGAATTAATCTCGAATTCGTTATAAAAGCAGTTTTTATTTGTTCGTATATCTGGTAAAATCAATAGTGATTGCGGAGGCCACTTTCTTTTCTTCTAGGAGGTGACAAAAGATGGAAAATTGTCTTTTTTGTAAAATAGCTGCAAAGGAGATTCCCGCAAAGGTGATTTATGAAGATGAACAACTAATTGCTATTGAAGACATAAAACCGGTTGCGCCGGTACATATATTGTTAATTCCCCGTGGTCATATCAGCACATTGAATGAAACAAATGTGGGAAATCTTGAATTATTAGGTCATATACAACTTACTGCAGCGAAAATAGCTGAAGAAATGAAAATAGACAAGACCGGTTATAGACTGGTAAACAACAATGGATCCGAGGGTGGTCAAGAAGTAATGCATTTGCATTATCATCTACTTGGAGGCAGGGAAATGATTTGGCCTCCAGGCTAATCTTGACTGAAGTCCCCAGTGATAGTAAAATAAAGTGGCATTTATTCACACCCTAGCTAAATTGAGGGGAGGGAGACCATGAGTGAAGTAAAAGTCGGTAAAAACGAATCCCTGGATAGTGCTCTTAAGAGATTTAAGCGTTCCTGCCAAAAATCAGGGGTATTACAGGATATAAGAAAACACGACCATTACGAAAAACCGAGTGTAAGGAAAAAGAAAAAATCTGAAGCAGCGCGTAAAAAGAAAAAATTCTAAGACTATGGTTGCTGCTTAACCATATCTTTAAACACCAATAAAGTCTGGTAAGCTATTTTACCAGACTTTTATTACTATAGGTGACAAGAGTGTAGTGACGATAGTGCAAAAGAGGTGCTTATTATGTCATTTATGAACAGAGGCATGCAAAATCGCAAACAGAAGAGAATTGTAACAGCAATAGTCATAGTGGTAATAGTTTCATTTTTATTAACCATTGTTGCATTTGCTCTATAAATTAAATAATTTAATGAACTGTTGGTTTTGAACCAACAGTTTTTTTATTAGAAAATAAAGAAAATTGTGATAAAAGGAATAAAAGGGTAAAATAGAAATAAGGTGGTGATATTTTTGCGGCTTAGCAAATTGCCTAAAAAATACCTGGATGTTATTGAAACAGTTTTCAGCGATTTCGAGGGGGCATTAGTTATTGATGAAGACGGAAAAATATTAATATTTACCGACCATTATGCCCGTGAAACCGGAATGCGCAAAAAAGATGTAGTGGGAAAAAGAGTGGACGAAGTTTTTCCCACCACCCGTATGCTGGAAGTGCTTAAAACAGGAAAACCAATCATAGCAGATATCTGGCAGCTACAAGGCAAAAAACAAATCGTAAACCGGGTCCCCATAACTGTAGATGGACAAATAATTGGGGCTGCAGGGTACAATGTATTCAGATATATAGATGATGCCAAAGGTTTTGCCAAAAGAATTGCCCACCTGTCATCAGAACTGAACTATTATAAAGAAGAAGTAAAAAGGCTTTCCGAAGCCAAGTATTCTTTGAACTCGATAATTGGAAAAAGCGAAGGCCTGCAGGAAGCTAAAGTAAGAGTTCGGATGGCAGCACCCTCAACATACCCGATTTTGATCACCGGTGAAACTGGAACTGGAAAAGAGCTCTTTGCTCATGCTATTCATATGGAAAGCTCGCGGCGGGATTATCCTTTTATAAGGGTTAATTGTGCTACGATCCCTGCCAATCTCATTGAGTCAGAATTGTTTGGATATGAAGAAGGTGCCTTTACCGGTGCCAAAAAGAGTGGTAAACCAGGTAAATTTGAATTGGCCCATCGGGGTACAATCTTTTTGGACGAAATATCAGAACTTTCTAGCTCTGCCCAAGCCCAATTATTAAGAGTTTTACAGGAAAAAGAAATAGACAGGATTGGTGGTACCTCTAGTATAAGGGTTGATGTAAGAGTGATTTCGGCCACTAATCGTTCCTTACCCGAACTTGTCAAGGAAGGGAAATTTCGCCGTGACCTGCTGTTCAGGTTAGATGTGTTTCCCATCAATATACCTCCTTTAAGAGAGAGAATGACCGATATAGAACCATTATGCATGCACTTGATAAAATTACATAATTCGGAGAATAACACGAATATAACAGGAATAAGCCAGGAGGCTCTGGAAACTTTGTATAGTTATCACTGGCCGGGCAATGTGAGGGAACTCTATAATGTGATCGAACGAAGTTGTATTGATGTGCGGGCAGGTGAAATCTCCATTGATAATTTAATGCGGTTTTCCGTGAGTCTGGACAAATTAAATAACAAAACCTCACCTAAAGAATTTGATATGGAAAAAGCCAAGATGGAGGCAGAAAAAATTGCTATAAAAAGGGCTTTGAAGCATGTTAAAAATAACCGTACCAAGGCTGCTGATTTATTGGGTATCAGTCGCAGTGCGCTTTATTATAAAATGAATCAGTACAAAATATTTTATGACTAATTGACAGAAAATTTATTATTGTGTAAATAATTAGACGACTGTATTATTTTTAGCACAGTGTATATAATGCATTAGACGGCTTTAAGGAAACAACTGTGTAAAATTTAAAACAATTTTATATCTATTTCATAAACTCGGCTCATAAAAGACTGCATTATAGAGCCTTTTTTTATTGGCATGCTTATTGCTAAACATATTATTAAGCAATGCTGCTGCAAAAAAAAGGGGGGGCATTATGAGCAAAATATATCCGGACAAAGGGAAGACTTATTCATCATGGCAGGAAGAATACAAGAGCAAGTTGGTAACTGCAGAGGATGCAGCCAAATTGGTCAGGAACAATGATGTAATTATGCTTGCCGGAGGTATAAACATACCTCATGACTTTTCTGTGGAATTGAGCAAAAGAGCAGAAGACCTGAGAAATGTGACGATTTGTTTAGGACTGGCTTTAAAACTGTATGATTATATGCAGCCTCAGTATAAAGAACACTTCCGCATTGAAACCCCATTTGTGGGCCCGGTGGAAAGAATGTGCCTGGATTGGAAAACTGCCGAATATATACCGGTTCATCTTAATCAACTGGCACCCTGGATGGAATACAGAAAACCTCGTATTGTAGGTTTTGGGGTTACCCCGCCTGATGAAAACGGTTATATGAACCGCTCCTGTTTTGGCGGATTGGTTCCCAGGCCGAGTATAGCCAACGCTGAAATAGTCTTGGCAGAAGTAAACAGTAATTTACCCTGGTTAAATGGTGATGATCTTAGGATTCATGTATCTGAAATTGACTACTTTTATGAATCGGATGCAACCCCCACTGAAATTCCTGAAATACCAATAACCGATATCGAAAGAGATATTGCCCATTATATAGCTGATTTGATTCCTGATGGTTCGACTATCCAGTTAGGCTTAGGGGGGCTTGCCAATGCCATAGGATATTTTTTAAAAGATAAAAAAGATCTGGGAGTCCATTCAGAAGTAGTTCAGAATTCTTTTATGGAGCTTATGAAAACAGGTGTGGTTAATAATTCCAAGAAAAATCTCCATCCCGGTAAACTTACTGCTACATTTTGTGTAGGAGATAAAAAACTATGGGATTATTGTGACCGTAATGAAGATTTTCTTTTTACAGAAGTAGCCTATAATAACGACCCTTATGTAATTGGACAAAATGACAACCTCATATCTGTAAATAATGCCTTATGTATGGATCTGACAGGGCAGGTAGGTGCGGAATCCATCAGGCACAGACAATACAGCGGAACAGGCGGGCAGGTTAATTTTGTAACCGGGGCAAATTTTTCCAAAGGCGGCAAAAGTATAATGTCTCTTAATTCTACTTATAAAGATAAGGACGGAAACCTTAAATCTACAATCGTTCCTTTTATTCCTCCAGGAACAATTGTAACCACCTCTAGAAATGATATTGAATATATCATTACTGAATATGGAGTTGTAAATTTAAAATATCAGGGCGTATCACAAAGGGTCAAAAAGATGATAAGTATCGCCCATCCTCAGTTCAGGGATGAGCTTAATTTCCAGGCCAGAAGGATAGGCTGGATATAAGCGGCTTTTGATTGAAGCCTCCAAATCTCAAAAGATTTGGAGGCTTTTTTAATGAGTAAATTGATAACAAGGGGTTTTTAGAATTATGTTTACTTAAAAGGCATATATTTTTATGACTGTACTGTCTTATGCATACTGTAGATATGGAAAGCATTAACCCGGAGGGAGGTACTTTACTTGGACAAAAAAAGAGAAGCATTGAGCCGGGCAATGGCTGAATTTCTGGATATACCCAAAGATCTGGTTATGGATCTTCCCAAAGTAACAATGATTGGCAGGAATGAATTTTATCTGGAAAACCATCGTGGAATTATCGAGTACAACTTAACAAGACTGCGGATAAATCTAAGCCGCGGTTTTTTGGAAATACAGGGTAATAACCTGGAGATAAAAAATTTATTGCCCGATGAAATGAGTGTTTATGGTGACATAAATATGATTAAATTCTTCGATTAGAGGAGAGGGAATATGGATAATCGTGTTTTGAACCAAATGGAAGGAATCATTGGGATCAGGTTATTCGGAACAAAAGTTGAAAAAGTGATCAATATGGCATTAGCCAGAGGTATTTATATTTGGGAAATCAAACGTCGGGAAGATTTTTTGGAATTTAAAATTCGCAGAAGTGCTTATGAAGCATTAAGCAATATAGTTTCAGAAAACAATTATAAAATGGAGATAATTAATGAAAAGGGTTTGCCTTTTTTCAAAAATACTATAAAACGCAGATTTGGCTTTTTCGGCGGTGCAGTTCTTTTTTTACTGGCTATTTATTTTGTGTCTTCTTTCATCTGGTTTATTGAAGTGGTCAATAATGAAAAAGTTGACTCCGGAACCATTATGATGACAGCAGCCAGGCATGGTCTATATAAAGGAGCTGCTAAATGGAATTTCAGCCGTACCGATGTAGAAGAAGCGATGATGCTGGATATTAATCAGTTATCATATATTAAAGTTGATATCAGGGGGGTAAAAGCAACCATTGAAGTAGTGGAAAAAATACTGCCTGGTGATGAAATAACCGGACCCTGTCATATAGTAGCTGCCAAGGATGGGGTGGTGGAAGAAATATTATTGCTGGAGGGACAAGTGAATGTTAAAGAAGGAGATGTGGTTTCCAAAGGGGACATATTAATTTCCGGCATTGTGTTCTATCAGCCCAATCCTTTGTTTTCAGAGATAGAAGAGGATGCAAAAGAAGATAAACCAGTGGATATTGTCAGGGCAAGAGGTATTGTGAGGGCACGTGTTTGGTATGAAGGTTACGGAGAGTGCAAGCGTACTACAGAGAGAATAATAAATACAGGACGAATGAATCGCCAAATCATTGTTAAAAGTCCATGGTTTGACTTTAGGATATATGGGGCTGCTGATCCGGGCTATGTTCAGGCAAAAACACAAGTTAAAAAAAGAGAAATCGAAAGTCCTATAGGGGTATTTGGATGGAATGACCTGGTGAGCATAGAAAGAAAGAAGGTAGTTACTCACTTAAGTGAAAATGAGGCAGTCAAAATTGCCCGCCAAAAAGCTATGCAAACACTTACGGATGCTATGAAACAGGATAAGTTGCCGCGAGAAATGGAAATTGAGATTTTATCCGCTCCCAGCGATCCAGTCTTAAGATGTAAAGTTGCTGTGGATGTGATTGAAGATATTGCTAAACCTGAACCTATAAATGAACAGTAAAATAGTATTCAACTATTGGCATATGATATAATAACGGAAAACCAAGATGCATTGGAGGAAAACACTCTTTGACCGAAAATGAAGCAACGATTGTAATCGATAATAATGCCAAGGCGGCAGTCTTTTTTGGCAATGGGGATGAGAATTTCAAATATCTGAAGGAATTATGCAGTGCTGAGCTGTCTGCTCGTGGTTCCCAGATAAATATTAAAGGAAAAAAAGAAGATGTTAATCTGACTTTTGACTTGATTCAGAACCTTCTGGATGTGGTTGAGAGTGAAGGGCAGTTAACCATTAATGACATTAATTATATGAGTAATTTACTTAAAAAAGGGGACAAGTCCAAACACCAGGATATCGTTTCGGGAACCATCTTAAAGACTGTTAGAGGGAAATCCATTAAGGCTAAAACCATTGGACAAAAAAGATATATCGAAGCGATTATCAAGGACGACGTAGTTTTTGGCATAGGCCCTGCTGGTACCGGTAAAACTTATCTGGCCGTGGTAATGGCAGTGCGGTCGCTCAAGAACAGGGAAGTTGAGAGAATAATTCTGGTCAGGCCAGCTGTTGAAGCAGGAGAAAAACTGGGATTTCTCCCTGGTGATTTCATAGAAAAAGTCAATCCTTATTTAAGACCTCTTTATGATAGTCTCTTTGATATTCTGGGAGTGGAAATAACTGAACGGTATTTGGAAAAAAACATCATTGAAGTGGCTCCCTTGGCTTATATGAGAGGCAGAACACTTAATGACGCCTTTATTATTTTAGATGAAGCCCAGAATACTACTCCTCAGCAAATGAAAATGTTTTTGACCAGGCTTGGTTTCGGTTCTAAAGCAGTTATTACTGGTGATATAACCCAGGTCGACTTGCCGAAAGATGAATATTCTGGTTTGATTGAAATTCAAAAAATACTGGGACAAGTCAAGGGTATCTCTTTTGAATATCTGACCAAAGAAGATGTCATTCGGCATCCTTTGGTCCAAAAGATTATTGATGCCTATGAATCTTATGAAGACCAGAACAAATAATCAATGTTAGTTAATTATGTTTGCCGGTTGTTTTCAGCTACCTGGACGAGGGGTGTGGATCAGTGAAACTGAACAGGATCTTTTATTTTACAGGCAAAAGTATTTCCAGCTTTTTTAAAAAATCAGCTACTCGCAAAATAATAGGAATAATCCTGTTTTTTAGCGTTACAATATTTATTTTGTTGAGCAACTACACCCCTGAACATGTGCAGCTCAGGACCGATGAAGTCGCACAGCGAGACATACAATCAAGTATCAATGCTACGGTTATAGATGAAGCCAAGACTCAGGAACTTAGAAAACAGGCGGCAGGTTCTGTACAAAAAGTATATCAGGAAGATAATTATGCCTTATCTTCTACTTATAATGAGATAAATGGGTTCTTTAATAATGCGGAAGAAATAATAACTTCTGAAGACGAAGATAAACAAGTACAGTTAAAGGTATTACTGGAGAACATCAATGTAAAAACCGATGTGTTTCAACCTGGTTTTACCACTAATCAATTAGTAAGCTTTCTTTTAAGCAAATCTGTTGAGGATATTGGCTTAATACACCAGAATTGTCTCACTGCCTCACAAAATGCTATGAGTAATCCTGTAACAGCGGAAGCTTTGGCCGGTATATATGAACAAATAAATGCCCAAACCGACTTGTTAAGTTTTTCACCTCAGGCCAAAGATATAATTAGAATAGTTGTTATAAACAGTATCAGGCCGAATTTGATCTTTAACCAAGAAGCAACTGATAATGCAATAAGTGATGCCATCGATGCAGTTCAACCAGTGCAAAAGACTATAAAAGCAGGGGAGATTATAGTACGTCAGGGCGAAAGGGTCACTGCAGAACAGATTGCTTTATTGGAACAGTTAGGAATACAAAAGTCGCCAAACAGCAGCTTCACTTTTATCGGCGTATGTATTTTTGTATTCATTACTTTTTTATTGATCATTGAATTTTTACGCCGTTATTATAAAGAAATATTGGATAATGATATGCTTTTGCTGCTGATCGGACTGATTTTTATTATTATCCTGCTTATTACCCGCTTTATTACCATTATAAAAATAGGAAATCAACCGGAGGTTAATGCTTTAACCGGCTATTTGGCGCCGGTAGCAGCCGGTTCGATGCTTATTGCCATCTTAATAGATAACCGCCTGGCTCATTTTCTTACCATGATAATGGCCATATTTGTAGGATTATTATTTGAAGGAAATGGCCTATTTTATGCGATTACAGCATTTATCGGCGGTACTGCGGGAATTTTCCAGGTATACCGTGTCAACCAGACATCTGATTTAGCCCGTGCAGGTTTATACATTGCTTTAGCCAATATTGCCACTATTATTACACTAAACCTGTTCCAAGGAAGCTTAAATCTCAATGTAGCATTATACAGCATTATCTTTGGTGTCTCCAACGGAATTTTATCAGCTGTTTTAACCATTGGTATTTTACCTTATCTGGAATCTGCTTTTTCTATCACCAGTATGATCAAACTTCTGGAACTGGCTAATCCTAATCACTACTTATTAAAAAGACTTCTCCTGGAAGCGTCTGGAACCTATCACCATAGTCTAATGGTAGGTAATCTGGCTGAGGCCTCAGCAGAATCAATTGGCGCTAATCCTCTTTTAGTCAGGGTAGGTGCGTATTATCATGATATCGGCAAAATTAAACGTCCCGAATATTTTGTGGAAAACCAATTTAGCTTTGATAATCCACATGAAAAAATAGCTCCGGCACTAAGTGCCCTGATAATTACTTCACATGTGAAAGAAGGAGTAGAATTAGCCAAGGAAGCTTCTCTGCCCCAGGTGATCATCGATTTCATCGAGCAGCACCATGGTACCGGACTGGCTAAGTATTTTTATAACCGGGCATTGGAAGAAGATATAGATGGTTTTATCAGCGAAGACAGTTTCCGTTATGAAGGGCCAAAACCTGAGTCTAAGGAACTGGCATTGGTAATGCTGGCGGATTCTGTGGAAGCAGCAGTCAGGTCACTTTCGAACCCAACGCCGGAAAAAATAAAGCAAATGGTTAAAGCCATTGTTAAGGATAAATTGGAAGATGGCCAATTGGATCACAGTCCATTAACACTAAAAGACCTCGAAATAGTGACAAATTCTTTTTGTAAGATACTGGAAGGCGTTTACCATAAACGAATTGAATATCCGGAAGTAATTGTTAAAGAATTTGAAAAGAGGAGAGAAGGTAATGGAAATAATGATAATTAATCAACAGAATCTGGTTAATTTTAATAAAGAAATGCAGCACCTGATCAATAATGTGGTGAACCATACAGCCAAACTGGGAAGATTACCGAAGAATACTGAGGTTAGTATATTGATTGTAGATAACAGTTATATTCAGGAACTAAACTTCATTTATAGAAGTCAAAATAAACCAACGGATGTTTTATCCTTTTCCATGAATGAGATGAGTGATAATGAACCGGATTTCGATGTTCCGGGGGATGTTTATTTGCTGGGAGATATAGTTATATCAATAGAACAGGCCCTTTGTCAGAGTAAAGACTATGGACATAGCCTGGAGCGAGAATTGGGATATCTGGTTGTACATGGAATGTTGCATCTTTTAGGTTATGATCATGAAAGTGAAGATGAAAAAATGGTAATGCGCAGCCTGGAGGAAAAGGTTATGCAGTCAGTAAAACTGGAAAGGTAATGGTATGGCCAGACACACATTGACGGAAAGTTTTTACTATGCTATTGTCGGATTAGTTTCTGTTTTAATAAGTGAAAGAAACATGAGAATTCATTTCTTGGCAATGATCGTAGTTGTCATTTTCAGTTTTCTGGTTAGTATCAGTCCTCTCGAGTGGGCCTTGCTGATCATAACTATATTTATGGTATTAATTGCAGAAACTATTAATACTGCAGTGGAAAAAACAGTTGATTTGGTAACTGATACTTATCACCCTTTGGCCAAAAAAGCAAAGAACATTGCGGCAGGGGCAGTATTGTTGAGTGCAGTTAACGCGGTCATCATAGCACTGATAATTCTTGGGCCTTATTTAAGGCAGTTGATATATTCTTAACTGATATACGGAGGTATAAAATGACCCCAGAAGAACTAATAGCAGCGGCCAGGAAAGCTCAGAATAATTCATATAGTCCGTACTCTCAATTTAAGGTGGGAGCAGCACTCTTAACTGATGGGGGCAACATCTATACGGGAGTTAATGTAGAAAACGCCTCTTTTGGTCTGACAGTTTGTGCAGAGAGAGTGGCAATTTTCAATGCCATAAGCAATGGGGAGAAAGATTTTTCTGCCATTGCAATAACTGGGGATCATAAGGGATATACTTATCCTTGTGGTGCTTGCCTGCAAGTTCTGGCAGAGTTTTCACCCCAAATCAAAATCCTGCTTACAGATGAAAACGACAATTATCAGGAATATTATTTGAAAGATTTACTGCCCCAACTTTTTTCTTTAGAAAACCAGGAGGTTAATATATAGTGAAATCAGGCTTTGTGAGTATTGTAGGCCGCCCCAATGTAGGCAAATCTACTTTAATGAATGCAGTTATTGGCGAAAAGATAGCTATCGTTACAGATAAACCTCAGACTACCAGGACCCGTATTCAGGGTATTTATACCAGTGACCCGGGGCAGATTATTTTTATTGATACACCGGGTATTCATAAACCTAAGCACTTATTGGGTGAATATATGGTCCAGGTATCCACCCGCACCTTGTTCGAAGCAGATATTATTTATTATATGACAGATGTGACCAGACCTTTTGGCGGTGGTGAACAGTTCATCCTCAACCATTTCAAGGAAACCAATGTTCCGGTTTTTTTACTGGTCAATAAAATCGATTTAGTATCTGAGCAGGAAATAGAAGAGTATATAAAAGTATTCAGAAGTCAGATGAACTTCGACGAGATTCTTCCTCTTTCGGCAGTCAATGGTGATAATATACCTCTATTGCTTGAAAAAACTTTCGCTCATTTACCGGAAGGGCCGCTATATTATCCGGAAGATGATTTAACTGATCAACCGGTGTCTTTTATTGTATCAGAGCTCATCAGAGAAAAAGCCCTGATACTGACCCGGGATGAAGTACCTCATTCACTGGCTGTTGAAATTGAAGAATTTAAGAACTCTAGTGAAAGCAAAGTCTATATAAGGGCGGTTATTTATACTGAAAGAGATTCACAAAAAGGAATAATTATCGGTAAGAACGGGCAGATGCTGAAAGCCATAGGAGAACAATCCCGCCTGGATATCGAGCATCTATTGCAGACAAAAGCTTATCTTGATCTTTGGGTTAAGGTGAAAAAAAACTGGCGCGATAGTGAGACCAATCTGGGACAATTAGGATATCG
Organism: Syntrophomonadaceae bacterium; assembly: GCA_012511795.1. Lineage (GTDB taxonomy): Bacteria > Bacillota > Syntrophomonadia > Syntrophomonadales > Syntrophomonadaceae > UBA1368. Next base: position 9,985 of record JAAZFJ010000296.1, on the reverse strand, counting down.
ATTATAAATAATTTTTGAGGAATTAAATGATTGCTTCATATATGGACAGTACCAATTTGAAACCCGAGGCTACCAGTGAAGATATTGTAAAATTATGCGATGATGCAGTCAGATTAAAGATGGCTGCTGTTTGTGTAAATCCTTCACGCCTGGAGCTGGCAGCAGCAGTTTTAAACCACAGCCAGGTTAACAAATGCACAGTAATCGGCTTTCCCCTGGGGGCAGAGAGAACTGCAGTAAAGTACTATAATGCCAGAGAATCACTGCTTACTGGAGCCGATGAACTGGATATGGTCATCAATGTGGGTGCATTAAAAGATGGTAATTATAGTCTGATTGAAAAGGAAATAGAACAACTGAACCAGTTAAAGAGAGATTTTCGTTTTATACTGAAGGTTATAGTTGAAACTGCCTTGTTAAATGAAAAAGAACTGGAAATAATAACAAAAATTATTTCTGATACTGGAGCCGACTATATAAAAACATCCACCGGTTTTTCATCCCGGGGAGCAAGCCTGAAAGATATTGACATCATTAACCGCTATAAAAGCAAGGACCTGAAAATCAAGGCCAGCGGAGGCATCAGAACCTTGGAAGCATGTCTTGGATTTATTGAAGCAGGGGTAAACCGAGTAGGCAGCAGTAATGCCGGGCTGATAGTAGAGGAGTATAGAAATCGGGGAGGACTATTAGGGAGATAGTCCTTTTTATGTGGCTAAAAAGAATTCTTTTATTTTCAATCGTTTTAGCAGCCTATGTTCATATTATGGTTAATAACCCGGATGACGGGATAAAAGCAATTGGCTATAAACCAATGCTTGATTATTATGCATCACGGATCAGTTATGCTGAGCATATTAAAATAATTTATGATCCGGGTTTGCGTAAATTGTCAGTTCCCAAAGAGCAAATCAAAATTACCGCTGTCTTACCTGAATGTGATAACGATTATGAACAAATAGTCGGTCAACTCTTTGAAAGTAAAGGCTTTGCAATTATCCAGTGCTCAGCAATGGATAACTGGCATACCACTGCAAAAGGGAAAACTTATCTGGATAAAATGTATCAGCATGGGTATCGGGCAGTGGTATTTGACGGCGGCCATCATCTGCCCACACTGGGCTTGGGACCGGATATAATTATTGTCCCTCAAATGGCAGGTTATACGGTACACAGCTATATGCGGGACGGGATGAAAGTTGAAAAAATCCATGCCATTTTAAAAGATATCAATTCTCCGGCTGTCATAGCAGTTTTACCACGTTGGGCCTTGATCAAGCAGGAAAAAGCGCTAGTCAGTATTACCAAAACTGTACTGAATCTAGCTGATTACAGAGCAGAGCCTGCAGGAAAATTTTCAATAACTGCCGAAAACCGGATGAGCAAGTATAATAATCATATATTTATCTATATCAACAACCAATATTATAAGAATCCCAGCCTATTGATAAAAAGAATCAGCCGTCTAGGTATCAATGATGTACATAAGATTTACCTGGCCTTTGATTATCAAAGTATAGATAAATACCAGGCTCTGGCTTTTGCAGATTGGTTGCATGAACAATTAGCCATAAAGGTTGAAACAGTCAATGAACCTGTTAATGTGTTTAACGCTTTTTGGGGAGGAAAATAGTGTATTACCGCAGTAAAGGCATAGTCTTAAAAGCAATGGATTATCGGGAATCTGATAAAATCGTCACCATTTTTACGGAAAAAGAAGGCAAAATAAGTGCTGTTGCCAAAGGTACCAAAAAACCAAACAGCAGCCTGAGAGCATGTGTTCAGCCTTTTGTATTTTCTTCTTTATACTTCAGCCAAGGCAAATCCATGGATATAATTACCCAGGGTAAATTACTAGATTTTTTTGGAAATTCCAGGGAAGACCTATTACGTACTTTATATTGCATATATATTATGGAATTACTGGACAAAAGTCTTATGGACAAGGTAAAGATGCCTGAGCTGTTTCATATAGCACTGACAGTTCTACAGATCATTGATCAAGTGGGGTACAATCCTTTGCTGATACGTTTTTTTGAAATGAGGTTACTTACTAACCTTGGGTATAAGCCATTTTTGCTGGAATGTGTCTCTTGCGGCAAAAAGCAGAAGAACTTTAGCTGCTTCAGTCCGGCAGAAGGCGGAGTTATTTGCGACGAATGCAAAAGTAATATATCCGGTTCATTGCCCATTTCGGGAGAAGTGTTGTCAATAATGAAATTACTGATCACTGCAGATCCTGGTATCTTAAATAAGCTTAAAGTAACTGATTCCGCCCAGTCCAGGCTGGAACATATACTGGAAAGCTACCTTGAGTATCATCTGGAAAGAAAATTCAATCTCAAAAATACCATCAGAAAACTAAAACGCCTTACCCAACTAAATTGACACAGGCATTCCGGGTTGATAAACTTATTAATAATAAAAATATAATGACAACGATGAAAAAGAAGAGTAGAAGACATCTGGCTGTTTAGAGAGTCGGGATTGGTGGAAGCCGATGAGCGGAGTCTTTGAAGGGGCTTTGGAGTTGCCGGGAGGAAAGCCAGTTTTGGTTAGTAAAGCCCGGATCAAGAGGTGGGCTTGCTTTAAAGTCAAGCCAATCAGGGTGGAACCGCGGGTTTGCTCGTCCCTGTCTCCAGGAGACGAGTTTTTTTATTTTTAAAAATACTAGGGGGTTTATAACATGAATTTTCAGGAGATCATATTAAACCTGCAAGAATACTGGGGTAAGCAGGGTTGTATTATTCAGCAGCCATATGATGTGGAAAAAGGAGCAGGAACCATGAATCCGGCGACTTTTTTGCGGGCTTTGGGCCCTGAACCGTGGCAGGTAGCCTATGTGGAACCGTCCCGCCGCCCCACCGACGGCCGCTACGGAGAGAATCCCAACCGCTTGCAGCACTATTATCAATTCCAGGTAATTTTAAAGCCATCACCGGATAATGTAATCGATTTATATCTTGAAAGCCTGAAACAAATCGGGATCAATCCACAGGAACATGATATCAGACTGGTTGAAGACAACTGGGAATCTCCTACTCTTGGCGCTTGGGGTTTAGGCTGGGAAATCTGGCTTGATGGTATGGAAATAACACAGTTCACGTATTTTCAGCAATGCGGCAGTTTTGACTGTTTTCCGGTTTGTGCTGAAATTACCTATGGGTTGGAGAGAATTGCCATGTATATTCAAAATAAGGAAAGTGTTTTTGATATTGAATGGGCAGATGGAATTACTTATGCTGATGTCCACCATCAAACCGAAGTAGATTATTCCCATTATAATTTTCAATTTGCTGATACGGCAGCACTGACAGCTATGTTCAACCTGTGCGAAAAAGAAGCGCTTAAAGTAGCAGAGCATGACCTGGTCCAGCCTGCTTATGATTATGTCTTGAAATGTTCTCATCTTTTTAATTTGCTGGATGCAAGGGGAGCTATCAGTGTTACTGAAAGGACCGGTTATATATTAAGGGTCAGAAACCTGGCCCGAATGGTTGCAGGAAAATACCTGGAACAAAGAAAAAGACTGGGCTATCCACTGATCAAAGACGAGGCTATGCGCAGGCAGATTTTAGAAGTTAAGGAGGCTTAAGCAGATGGTTAAAGATATATTATTGGAAATTGGTGTGGAGGAAATACCGTCAGCGTATATGCCAAAAGCAATCGCAGACTTGAAAGATATAGCTGAGCAAAAATTAAATAAAGCAAGATTGAGATATCAGTCTATCAATACTTTTGGAACCCCGCGACGTCTTACACTCTTGGTCAAAGAACTTGACGAAAAGCAGGAGGATGCATTGGTTGAGAACCGCGGGCCCAAGAAAAGTGCAGCCTTTGATGGGGAAGGGAATCCCAGTAAAGCAGGCCTCGGTTTTGCCAGAAGTCAGGGCTTGGATTTTAAAGAGCTGACAGTAAGGGAATACTCAGGTGTTGAGTATATGTATGCCATAAAAAAAGACCAGGGACTTTTAAGTCAGGAAGTATTACCTTCCATATTGACAGATATTATTCAATCATTAAGTTTTCCCAAGTCTATGCGCTGGGGTTATCACCAGTTCAAATTTGCCCGTCCCATAAGGTGGCTGACAGCTATTTATGATGACCAGCTTATTGAACTGAAAATAGAAAATATTGAGAGCGTAATGCATACTATTGGACATAGGTTTTTATCCAATGGAATAATTGAGTTGAAAAATGTTTCCCACTACCGTGAGCAGCTCAAACAGAACTTTGTGATTTTAAACCAGCAAGAGCGAAAAGAGGTGATCTCAAGACAAATTAAAGCGGTGGCTGCTGAAGTTGGTGGTGAGCCTATGGATAATGAAAACTTATTAGATGAAATAACTTATCTGGTTGAATATCCCACCGCCTTTTATGGCAGTTTTAATCCATCCTATCTGGAAGTTCCCCAGGAAGTTTTGACTACCAGCATGATCGAACACCAAAGATATTTTCCGGTTTTCGATAAAGAGGGGAAACTAATGCCGGGGTTTATTGGGGTGAATAATGGAACTGCTGATAATCTTGATTTCGTGCGCGCCGGTAATGAAAGAGTTTTAAAAGCCCGCCTGGAAGATGCTCTGTTCTTCTGGAACGAAGATCTGAAAAAGAATTGGGATGAAGTGGTAGAGAAACTGGACTCAGTTTTATTCCATGAAAAACTTGGTTCAGTAAGGAAAAAAGTATCCCGTCTACAGATGAATACAGCATTTATAGCTGGGCAAATGAAAGGAATTGATTATAAACTGGCAGACCGGGCTGCCTTTTTATGCAAAGCCGACCTTTTAAGTAATATGGTGTATGAATTTCCTGAATTACAGGGAATAATGGGCCGGTATTATGCACTTAAGGCAGGAGAAAAGGCAGAAATCTGCAATGCAATTTATGAACATTATTTGCCCCGCTTTGCAGGTGATGAGTTACCATCTTCACCTATAGGTATTGTTTTGAGCCTGGCAGAAAAAATCGATCATTTGACCAGCTTTTTTGCTATCGGCATAAAACCCAGCGGTTCCCAGGACCCCTATGCACTCAGACGTCAGGCAATCGGTATAGCAACCATAATACTAGATAAAAAACCTGGAATAGATTTAGAAAAATCAATTGGCAAAGCCTATGACAATTTGGCAGATGAACAATTGGATCGTTCCAGGGAAGAAGTTATCAGTGATGTTTTGGATTTTATCCATCAGCGGTTGCGCAGTATTCTTCAAGAAAGAGGTTACTCATACGATGTAATTGATGCAGTATTTGCTGCTCCGGTGAAAGATCCGGAAGAGATAGAACAGCGTATACAGGCAATAAGTAATTTCAAAAAATCTGCTATGATGGAAGACTTTATGGTGGTATACAATCGTGCAAATAATTTGAGTAAAACCTGGGAAAGCGAAGAAGTTGAAGAAACTGTACTTTTGGAAGAAACTGAGATTAAACTGCTCAAAGAGATAAAAATTGTCTGTCCGCAAGTGAAAGCCAGTTTTGAAATGAAAGATTATGAAACAGGGCTAAAAGCAATAGTGAACCTGAGACCTTTTATAGATGCCTTTTTTGATCAGGTTATGGTAATGTCTCCTGATCCCCAATTAAAAGCGTCCCGTTTGGGTATGTTGAAAATTATTGCAAATTTATGTAATTTTGCTGCCGATTTTAGTAAATTAGTTTAGAAAAATATTGAACATGTTCAACAAATTAAATATAGTATATATAATTGATTGAAAATGACTCAAAAAGTATAGCATATTGGTGGTGATAATTATCGACTTGAATGATCGGCAGGAAAAAATACTGGCAATCGTTAAAAGAGATGGCCCAATTACCGGGGAGAAGATCGCCAATCTATTAAATGTCACTCGGGCAGCATTGCGGCCTGATTTAGCTGTTTTGACCATGTCCGGGTATTTGGAAGCCAAACCCCGGGTTGGCTACACATACAAAAATGAAAGAACTGTAAATGAGATAGGCAAAATATTAAAAGGCTATCGGGTCAAGGATATTCAGTCCAGGCCGGTAATAATAAGAGAAAATTGCAGCATTTATGATGCCATTGTTACTCTTTTCGTGGAAGACTGTGGCAGTATATTTGTCGTAAGCAATGATAACCTTTTATCCGGCATAGTATCACGTAAGGATTTTTTAAAAACCACACTGGGGCAGGCAGAGATACACAAGGTTCCGGTCAGTGTAATTATGACACGCATGCCAAATATAATTACTGCTTATGCAGAAGAAACAGTGGTTTCAGTTGTAAAGAAGATTGTGGTACATGAAATCGACAGCCTTCCGGTTGTCAAATGCTTTCTTGATGTTGAGGGAGAAGAAAAATACGAGGTCGTCGGCAAAGTAACTAAAACAAACATAGCCAGGCTGTTTCTTGACCTGGCGGAAAATGGGACTGAGGTGTTGGAGTTTGACTAATCATTTACCTGGAATCTATATATTATCAGATTCTATCGGAGAAACGGCAGAAATGGTAGTGAGGGCGGCTGCCAGCCAGTTTAATTCTGGAGATATGGAGATAAAAAGGGTTCCGAACATTTCGGATACCCAGACTATTGATGAGATTATTAATCAGGCACGGGTTAATAAATTCATGATTGCCTATACTTTAGTTATTGAGGAACTGGCTGTACATTTAAAAAAAGCAGCCGAAAATTCGGAAGTCATTTGTGTTGATATTTTAGGACCATTGGTCAGTGCATTAAGAAGTGTAAGTAAAATAGAACCAAAAAGGGAACCAGGCTTATTGAGAAAGGTAGACGAAATGTACTACAAACGTATAGAAGCGGTTGAGTTTGCGGTTCGATATGATGATGGCAAAGATCCCCGGGGAATCAACCTGGCAGATATTGTATTGGTTGGAGTTTCACGCACTTCAAAAACTCCTTTATCCATGTATCTGGCTCATAAAAGAATAAAAGTCGCGAATGTACCGTTAGTTCCGGAAGTACCTCCCCCAGATGCGCTTTTTAAAGCGGAAAAAGGAAAAGTCATTGGTTTAACTATAAAACCGGATTTGTTGAATCATATTAGAACTGAGCGTTTGATGACACTAGGTCTAAAAGGGCAGGCAAACTATGCAAATTATGAAAGAATACTTGAGGAACTTGAATACTCTGATGAAATTATGAAACGTTTAGGTTGTCCAGTAATAGATGTTACCAATAAGGCAGTTGAAGAAACAGCTAGTAAAATAATGGAAATATACTATAGGAGGATAAGTAATGTCTAGCAACCAATATGTTTACTTGTTTGCCCAAGGAAGTTCCAATATGCGCTCATTGTTAGGCGGTAAAGGGGCTAATTTAGCGGAGATGACCAATATAGGCCTGCCGGTACCTCCGGGCTTTACAATCACCACAGAAGCATGCAATGAATATTTGAACCAGGATAACGAATTCCCTGCTGGGATGTGGGATGAAGTGGCGGCAGCCTTAAATGACCTGGAGGGAAAAACCGGAAAAGTATTCGGTGATAAAGATAACCCTTTGCTGGTTTCGGTAAGATCAGGTGCTCCGGTTTCAATGCCGGGGATGATGGATACAATTCTTAATCTGGGTTTAAATGATGAATCAGTGATTGGGCTGGCAAACCTTACTAATGACAGAAGATTTGCCTATGATTGCTATCGCCGTTTTATACAAATGTTCAGTAATGTAGTGCTGGATATAGATCATACCCGTTTTGAAGAAATTGTGGAAAGATATAAACGGAAATTAAGTCTGATTTTCGATTATGAAATTCCGGAAACAGAACTTATATTATTGATCAATGAATACAAAGCTCTGGTAAAAGAAATCAAGGAGTTTGACTTTCCCCAGGATGTAAGGGAACAGTTGAATTTAGCCATAAAAGCCGTATTTGATTCCTGGAACAATCAACGAGCAATCATTTATCGTAAATTAAATAAGATCGATAGCAAACTTGGTACAGCAGTAAATATTCAGTGTATGGCTTTCGGGAATATGGGAGAGGATTGCGGTACTGGAGTTGCATTTACTCGTGACCCGTCTACCGGAAGGAATGAATTATACGGCGAATTTCTGATTAATGCCCAGGGAGAAGATGTAGTGGCAGGAATACGTACTCCGATGCCTATTCTGGAGTTAAAGGAAAAACTACCGGGAGTTTTCGATCAGTTTGTTGATACCTGCAAAAAATTAGAAAACCATTATCGTGATATGCAGGATATTGAGTTTACTGTGGAAAAAGGAAAACTTTATATGCTTCAGACCAGAAATGGCAAACGTACTGCAAAAGCTGCTGTAAAGATTGCAGTGGATATGGTCAACGAAGGTATTATAAACATAGAAGAAGCATTGCTCAGACTGGATGCGAATCAAATAAACCAGCTCTTACATAGACAAATTGACAGCCATCATAATATAGAAGCTATTGCAGTTGGACTTCCGGCTTCACCAGGTGCAGCTTGCGGAAAAGTGGTGTTCAGTGCTGACCATGCTGAAAAAATGGGAGAAGCAGGTGAGAAGGTCGTACTGGTGAGAAATGAAACCACTCCTGATGACATTCACGGTATCATTAATGCCCAGGGCGTGTTGACCTCGAGGGGAGGTATGACTTCTCATGCTGCAGTTGTAGCAAGGGGTATGGGAAAACCCTGTGTCTGTGGTTGTGAGACCTTAAAAATAGACCCGGTTAAGCGTTGCTTTATGGTCAATGGGACCGTAGTTAAAGAAGGAGATATTATTACCGTTGACGGAGCTACCGGCAATGTAATGCTGGGTGAAGTTCCCATGATTGAACCAACTCTTTCAGATGAGTTTCAACAACTTTTGAAATGGGCAGATGATATAAAAAGTCTCTCCATCAGAGCCAATGCTGATACTCCCCAGGACGCAGCCCGGGCTAGAGAATTCGGTGCCGAAGGTATCGGCCTGTGCAGAACAGAGCATATGTTTATGCAATCTGAAAGATTGCCGTTTGTACAAGAGATGATCCTGGCAGAAAATGTTTCTGAACGGGAAGCGGCACTGGAAAAGTTGCTGCCAATGCAGCGGGAGGATTTTTATGGGATCCTGAAAGCCATGGCACCACATCCGGTAACTATAAGACTTTTAGATCCGCCATTACATGAATTTCTTCCAGCCTATGAAGAGCTATTGCTGGAAATAGCTGAAATGAAGTTTAATAAAATCAACAACCATGAATTGTACGAAAAAGAAGAACTGCTTAAAAAAATTCATTCTCTGGCGGAAAAAAATCCTATGTTGGGCCACAGAGGATGCCGGTTAGGCATAACTTATCCGGAAATTTACCGTATGCAGGCCAGGGCTATTTTTGAAGCTATGGTTATGCTGAAAAAAGAAGGAATCGAGACATTCACAGAAGTAGAAATACCATTGGTAATGGATGTAATAGAGCTTAGCATACTAAAAAATGAAATACTCGATGTCTATGAAAAAGTATCTGCCGAAACCGGAATTCAGTTGAAATTCTGCATCGGCACCATGATAGAACTGCCCCGGGCTTGTGTAACTGCTGATGTAATAGCTCAGGAGGCCGATTTCTTCTCCTTCGGTACCAATGATCTGACCCAGACTACTTTAGGCTTCAGCCGAGATGATGCTGAAAGCAAGTTTATACCTGTTTATTTGGACAAGAAAATTATTAAAGATAATCCTTTTGCAGTCTTGGACAGAAATGGTGTGGGGGCATTAATGACTATTGCATCTCAAAAGGCCAGGTCTGTAAAACCCGAAATCCTATTAGGAATTTGCGGTGAGCATGGAGGGGAACCGGAATCAATAGAGTTCTGCCACATGATCGGCTTGAATTATGTAAGTTGTTCGCCTTATAGAATTCCGGTAGCCAGACTTGCTGCCGCCCAGGCGGCTATTAACAACAAACATTAATCGATGTAGGGGCTGACGACCCTGTCAGCGCGTTGGGTGGGTTTCCTGCCCAAGTCTCGTCAATCTTTAACAAGTAATCTAAATAAGGGTATTATGGCTTAATTTTAAGAGAT
>JAAZFJ010000295.1 GCA_012511795.1 Syntrophomonadaceae bacterium | reverse complement strand
TGCCGTCACTTAACTCTGCTGAATGGCTGGACTTACTGGGTGAGCTAACAGAGGATGAACCATTTTCTTACCTTAAACTCGGGAAATTCGGTGAACTGGCTGAAATAGCCCTGGCTCCTTCTCCCGCTCAGATGACGATGGACATAGACCCGGATCTGCGCCCTTTTTTTGAGAAGCTCTGCGTAAGACCGGAAATGAACGATCTGGTCTGGTTAAATACATTCAGGATACAGAGCGCGCGCTATAACCGGGAAAAACCCAGTGTAGGGTTAGTTGTTTATCTCCCTGTCGACACTTCCCTAATTACTGAAATTCAGGCGGGGCTGCAGGATATCGCCCAAAAAAACCATTTAAAAGGCCGGCTCGGGTTTATTACACCATTTGATAATGGAAAAAGATGCGTCTGGGAGTATGATTATTATTTTGACCATAATGATCCCGATGACATGGCCAGGATTAAGCAGGCGACCCATGAAGCCGGCGCCCTGCTGGATGAATATTCCGAAAAAACCGGCACGGTAAAGCAGGTCCGTTATGTGGTTAACCGGGGCTGCTGCAGAAAAGAAAATCTGCTGTATACATAGTGAGGAGGGATACTATGCAGGGGGAATCGGGACGTTCGATAATTCTGACCGGTGCAACCGGATTTTTAGGTGCTTTTCTGATGGCGGGACTGCTGGAACGAGGATATCAGGTTACGGTATTGGGAAGACCCTCCGGGGATATAAGGCTGTCAGACAGGCTGACACGCCTGACCCGATGGTTTAACATTGATCCCGGGGAAAAATTGGCTGCCATTGAGGCGGATTTTTCGAAAAAGCATCTGGGCCTTGATGATAAGGCGTATGGCGATCTGTGCGCTGACGCGGGTAAGATCATCCACTGCGCTTCGGACACCAGCTTTGCGGAGCGTAACCGGGATAGGGTCATGAACACCAACGTAGAAAGCCTGCCCTCATTGCTTGATTTTGCAGCTGATTCCCGGGCGGAGCATCTTTACTATGTAAGCACAGCCTATGCCTGCGGCCGGTGTGATGGCATATGTATGGAGACGCCGGTTACTGCTCGAAGCTTCAATAACGTCTACGAGGAAAGCAAGGCACAGGCAGAAGAGGTCATCAGGCGCAGCTGTGAAGACAGTGGAGTGCCGCTTTCCATTTTACGTCCATCTATCGTATACGGACACTCGAAAACAGGTAAAGCTCTGAAGTTTAACGCATTGTACTACTGTGTAAAATCGATCTCGGTTATCCGGGATATCTTTGTAAATGACCTTCGGCAAGGAGGGGGAAAGTCCGGAAAGTGGGGATTTTTTCTGGACGATGATGGCGTATTATATTTACCGCTCAGGATCCACCTGCCAAACAGGGGATCTGTGAACCTGATACCAGTCGACTATTTTGTTGAAACCGTTCTGTGCATTATTGAGCATTCAGGAACCAATGAAATATACCATATAACCTGCGGCGATCCGCCGGACATAATGACGCTGGCTGAGTACTCCCAGCGTTTTCTGGGTGTTCGGGGTATCCGGGTACTGTGGAATCAATCCGGTAAAATTACCGATCCCAACCCGGCTGAGGAGTTATTTGAAAGGTTATTTGAGCCGTATCGTCCCTATCTGTCTGATAACAGGATTTTTGACCGAAGCCGCACCCATGGCATCACTCATGGAGTATCTGCTCCCCCTTTTACATACGAAATATTTGAAAATTGTATGGCCTATGCAGTGGCATGTGAGTGGGGCAAAGCAGCAGGCCTATCCGGGTAAAATACTTGTTACGCGGGGACGTTCCGAATAACGTTTTTATCATACTTGACCCAGGCCAGCCGGTTTTCCAGGATGATGTCCTGGCGCTCGCAGAATATGCATTTTTCCATATTCTCACCTCTGCTTATTGATTCTCTTTGGGGAAAATATCTCCTGCCTTACTCCCTGTTTTGATGCTGCTGATAGTAACCCCACATTGAAAATGTCTGTCATTTTTCAGTCATTATGTTATCATTATTTTTATATTGTCTTTGTACTGATATGTGATATCAAAAGAAACTTTGAGCATAATTCATCTGGAATAGATGCCAAAGGAAACTGCCAGCTTATTCATTGCCGGGTTAAAGACGGCAAATTAAATTTGCGAAATAATATTGCCAGTAGTTATTTTAAGCCTATTTTTTGCAAGGTTTAACGAAAGGAACATCGCAAGTTGAACAATGTGTTTATCATCACCCTGGTTATGGTCTGCCTGGGGTATTTGCTTAAAAGATTAGATATATTTTCGGAAAAAGACGGCGAAACGATTGCCAAAATAGTTTTTAACCTGACGCTCCCGGCGCTGTTTTTCAGTAATTTTTCTCAGGCGGAACTGGAGTTATCTCTTATCTGGCTGTCTGTCATCGCCATCGCTTTTAATTTGTTTATCATTGCCATTGGCATGTTTGTTTACAGAAGAGAAGAGAGAAAACGTAAAGGAATGTATGTGATCATGCTTCCAGTGGGCAACGGCCTCTTTTTCTTCCCGCTGGTGGAAGCCATATGGGGTTCCACGGGACTGATCCATTTTGGCATGTTTGATATTGCCAATGCCTTCACACTGTACGTCATCAGTTATTTTATTGCCAGTTACTATTCGGCCGGCAAAGGAAAAGCGGACTTTAAATACATAGGTTCCAGAATGCTCAGATCAGCTCCCCTTATGACTTACGTGGTGGTGATCCTGATCAATCTTCTGGGGATCAATTTACCGGAATTATTCCTTCAGGCAACCAGGACCATCGCCCAGGCCAATATGCCCCTCACTTTTTTAATGTTGGGGATATATATGGAATTTAGATTTGATAAGAATCAGCTTAAGGATATAACCAAAGTCATCGGCATCCGTTATGTGACCGGCTTGATCGTAGGCGTCGCCCTTTTGTATATACTTCCTTTCAGCAGCCTTTTTAAATACATCGTATTATGCTCCCTTTTGCTGCCCACACCGGCAGTCTTGATCCCTTATGCCCTGGAGTTTCAGTATAATGTGAAATTCGTGGCGGCAGTGTCCAATATTACGGTGGTATTAAGCTTCTTCCTATTGTGGATCATTGTGGGCATATTGCCGCCGGTGGTTTTATAGGGACCGGAATGGTCTTAAACCCCAATGCCCGGCAGGAAAAATACAATATCAATCATTGTGAATGGTTATTTTGTGATATAAATAAGTAAAAGTTTTGGAGGACAAATATTTGGGTGATTGGTTTACCATTGATCATATTGACAAGGATACTCATATAATCAGCGAGTATAAACATTGGGAAGAGACCCATGCATATCTTCTGAACGGGACAAACCACAGCCTGCTTATTGATACCGGGCTTGGCATTATGAATATCTATAACGCAGTCATGGAATTGACAGATAAACCTGTCATCGCTGCTGCTACTCACATACATTGGGATCATATCGGCGGGCATAAATATTTCCCTGAATTTTATGTGCATGAGGATGAGGTGAATTGGCTTGCGGGAGAGTTCCCATTGTCAATGGAACAAATAAAAGCCTTCGTTGTTGAGAAATGTGAGCTGCCGGAGGGATTCAAGGTCGATGATTATGAGTTTTTTCAAGGTACTGCCAAAAGAGTATTGAAGGATAAGGATGTAATAGATATCGGCGGACGTACCATACAGGTGCTGCATACACCTGGACATTCGCCGGGGCATATGTGCTTTTATGAAAAAGACAGGAGATATCTTTTTACCGGTGATTTGGTTTACATAGGAACTTTGTTTGCATATTTCCCCTCAACCGACCCTGAAGCCTATTTGTCATCCATAGAGAAGGTAGCAGCTCTTCCGGTGAAGAGAATATTTCCGGCGCATCACGATTTGAATATCCGGCCATCTATCCTGGGGGATATGAAAAATGCATTTACCCAATTAAAAGCAGATGGCAAACTGCACCACGGCAGCGGTACATTTAAATACAATAATTTTGCGATATGGCTGTAATGGCTATAAAACAATAAAAGTCACTGGAAAGCAGTTACCGCATTTACACCCCCCCATTTTCTCCGCAGACGCTTTTGCTATAATAATAGTTAACTCTTTTGCCTTATGAAGGATAAATAATCAATTATGTGGAATAAAATGGAAAAGAAGTAATTTATCAAAAAGACTTTTTGATGATAAGCTTAAAGGGAACAATGAAACGCTTCCCGGGTGATAAAGTAGGCCATCCCTCTATGAAAGATGACCGCGTTTATCTCGACTACGAAGTCCAGCCGGTTGAGCTGAAAGACATGGAACGAACAAATATATTTTGAAATTCGCTGCCGGAAGTTAAGTCCAGGCTCTTTATTTTGTGGGAGATTTCCTCGGCTTGGTTTCGAACAGTTGTTG
>JAAZFJ010000294.1 GCA_012511795.1 Syntrophomonadaceae bacterium | reverse complement strand
CGATCGTTCATCTTTCAATACCATTTTGCCATGAAACTTAAGCCAGTATTTGAAGATCTCAGCAACCCGGCCACTATCATAAGCCACATTGAGGGGTTAGGGGATAAAAGCATGGCGACACCGCATGCGGAAATATTGCACAATCTCATTGAACAGTTTGAGTCGTTGGACTTTTTATTATTGGTCTATCCTCAGGCAGAAGAATTAAGGAAACAATTGAGACAGGCAGAACCTGGAAGTGATCGGGCAAGGGGAATACAAGCACAATTAGATAAACTGAAATTGAACCTTAAACATTACTTGGTTCTATCCATTGAAAACGTCTTAGGGTTCACAGTAAATAATCGTTGGGGCTTATGCAAAAACCATGATTTTATTTACTTATACAACGGTGCGTTTTGGACTGAAATTGACAAGGAAACATTCCAAAAATTCTTAGGCGAAGCAGCCGAGAAAATGGGCGTTGAGAAATTTTCTGCAAGGTTTTACAAATTTAAGGAACAGCTTTTTGAACAGTTCCTTGCGACGGCATATTTACCCACCCCCGGAGTCAATAAAAATACCGTATTGATCAACCTACAAAACGGGACTTTTGAAATAAGCACACAAGGGACGAATTTGAGAGCGTTTGATCGTTCGGACTTCCTTACCTACCAACTACCATTTGAATACAACTCACAAGCAAAAGCACCATTGTTTGAAGCGTATTTAAATAGAGTATTGCCCGACCCTGAATGCCAAAAAGTATTAGCGGAATACCTGGGGTTTGTATTCATTAAGCACGGAAGCAATGCGATAAAAGAGGAAAAGGCGCTAATCCTTTACGGTACTGGAGCAAATGGGAAAAGCGTATTATTTGAGATTGTAAACGCTTTGTTAGGTGAGGGCAACGTAAGCAGCTATTCATTAAAGAACCTTACAAATGATAGAGGAGAGTACCGGGCAAAGTTGGTTAACAAGTTGGTAAACTATGCCAGTGAAATAAACGGAAATTTGGAAGCCTCAATATTCAAACAGTTGGTTTCAGGCGAACCCGTAGAGGCCCGTTTACTTTATGGGCAAGCTTTCACTATGAGGGATTATGCAAAACTGATTTTTAACTGTAATGAATTACCAAAGGACGTTGAACATACAAACGCTTATTTCAGACGGTTTTTAATCATTCCTTTTGACGTGACCATACCACCAGCAGAACAGGATAAATCCCTCCATAGTAAGATTATTGAAAAGGAACTATCAGGCGTATTCAATTGGGTATTGCAGGGGCTTAGCAGGTTGCTGGAGCAAAAGAAGTTCTCAGATTGTGAAGCAGCCCGACAAGCTGTTGAGCAATACAAAATAGAAAGTAACAGCGTGAAGATGTTTTTGAATGAAAACGAATACAAAAGCAGCCCCACTACTTACAAGCTGATCAAAGACCTGTACCCGGAATATAAAGCCTTTTGTATTGAAGACGGAATGACACCTTTTAAAAAGTTAAATTTTATCAAACAGTTACGGGCTTTGGGTTTTATTGTTGATAGGGTTTCACATAACCAATTAGCGGTATTTATTGAAGCACCGAGATTAAACTATTAACGCAATAAAAAAGGTTTTTTCAATGAGTAACTTTAATAACTTCAGTAACCAACACCGGTACAGTTTAGAAAAAGGTAGTAAAAAGCACCATTGCCCCGAATGTAATCAAAAGACGTTTGTACGGTATATTGATACTGAAACAGGCGACTACTTACCGGAGAAGTACGGTCGTTGCGATCGTGAAAGTAAATGCTCATACCACCTCAATCCTTATTCGGACGGGTATGTAAAAGCAATTCGAGTACGGGAACAGGACAACTGTCAGGAAGTGCGGAACAGCTGGAAGCCTCGGCAAAAAAAAGTAATATCACAGCAGACAACTGAACCTGTGTTTTTTG
>JAAZFJ010000293.1 GCA_012511795.1 Syntrophomonadaceae bacterium | reverse complement strand
CGGCCACGAGAAATCGATTGGCCATAGAAATCAAACAGCAAGCTTTGGCCTGGGCACTTTGCTACATATCACCAGCTGTTCTGGATAGAATAAATATTTATAATGCTACTCGTGAAGCGATGAAAAATGCAGTACTAAGCTTATCCATTAAGCCTGATTTTTTACTGGTTGATGCGGTGAAACTTCCTGAATTGAATATTGACAGCCAGGCGATCATTAAAGGAGACAGTCTTAGTATTTCTATTGCCTGTGCTTCCATTCTGGCCAAAGTGGAAAGAGACAGAACTATGGAGTATTATGATTTGCTTTATCCTGATTATGGCTTTGCCAGACATAAAGGTTATGCTACCCGGCAACATTTGGAAATGATAAATTGCCATGGTGCTTGCTCCATCCACCGCAGGAGTTTTGAACCGGTTAAAACACTTATGGCAGGCAGGAGTTTGCATCAAGAAGGTCTTTTTGACTAAATAGAATTTTTAGGGGAAAAAATAGCAGTACGGCTTTCATTAAAAGAACGGTCATCATTGCCTATATAAAAATGTGGCTATCGGCTATGTAGATTTATAATTAATTTAATTTTTAGGGCGTAGTTACATAAAGGGAACCTTCCTATGGGGAGCTATTATCTGTTATTAAAGGGCTATGGAGAATTAAATGAGAAAAAGACTGGGTTTTTTGGGAGAGGAAAAGGCTGCCAGCTACCTGACTGCAAAGGGTTACAAGGTGATTGAAAGAAACTATCACACCCGCTATGGTGAAATAGATATTATTTGTACTAAAGGGAATGATTTATTTTTTACTGAAGTGAAGACCCGTACCAGTTTGAAGTTTGGTTATCCTGAAGAAGCAATTACTGCCAAAAAAATCGATCATTTGAAAAAAGCAGCCTTGCTTTATATAAACAGTAAAAATCAGCATTATAGACAACTGCATTTTGATGTAATTACCATTTTAATTAAGGATGGGCAGGAAAAAATCAATCACATAAAAGATGCATTTTAAAGTTAGAAATGAGGAATTAAGAATATGGTAACACCTATTGGTGCCCATTTATCAATTGGCAAAGGGCTAAAGTCAACGGCAGATGCAGCAGTAGAAAAAGGCCTGGAAGCTCTGCAAATATTTCTCCGGAACCCCCGCGGCAGGGGAGCCAGAAAACTGTCTGCTGATGAGACGGATTATTTTATCCGTGTAATTGAAGAAAATAAAATAGGCCCGGTAGTAGTCCATATTCCTTATATATGCAATCCGGCAGCTGCCAAACCGGATGTGTACGAATTTGCCCAGCAGGTAATCACTGAAGATCTAGAACGCTGCAGCCTGATAAATGCTGATTATCTGGTTTTGCATCCTGGTTCTTATACAACTTCATCCCCTGAGGAAGGAATTGATAAATTAGGTGGACTTATAAACCAGGTACTGGAGAATTATGAAGGCAGAACAAAAGTATTACTGGAAACCATGGCTGGTCAGGGAACAGAGATAGGCAGAAACTTTGAGGAACTAAAATTAATAATGGACAGAATAGAGCAAAAAGATAAGGTGGGCATTTGCTATGATACCTGCCATACTTATGCTGCTGGATATGATTGCTCAAATGAAACAGGAATCAAAGATATCTTGCATAAGATGAAAACTTCTTTCGGATTGGATAAAATATATCTGGTTCACGCCAATGACAGTATGAAAGAATTAGGCGGGGCTAGAGACAGGCATGCTCATATCGGTCATGGTTTCATAGGTATAGAAGGCTTTAGAGCGCTGCTTACCGATTCATTTTTTTCGCAGTTTGCCTTTATTTTGGAGACTCCCTCTGAAGGGGTCGATGCGGATGTAACAGTACTAAAGGAATTAAGGATGAAACAATAAATAGATGAAACAATAAATATTGGAGGGAATAATTTTGCTTATTTATGGTCGTGACATAAGGGAACAGATGAAAGCTGATATTCGTCATTTTTCAGCTGACAAAACTTTGACAATGGCAATAGTTATCATTGGGGATGACCAGCCTTCCCATACATATGTGAAAGGTATCGTCAAATTTGCCGAGGAAACAGGAGTTAAAGTAAGGGTGATCCATTTATCTGCTCGGGAAGAGGAAAACACCGTATTAAGGACGATAACTGAACTTAATGAAAATCCGGAGATCAATGGAATTATGCTGCAAAAGCCAGTTCCTCAGCATTTGGATGCCAATAAAATTACAAATGCCATTGCTTACAATAAAGATGTAGAAGGTATCCATAATTTTAACCTGGGTAAACTGATAAGCCGCCAGGAGGGTGTAAAACCATCTACTCCAAAAGCAATTATTCGTTTGCTTAAGGAGCATGACATCGAAATAGAAGGTAAAAAAGTAACCATAGTAGGACGAAGCACAATTGTGGGAAATCCGCTGGCAGTGATGATGACAACGGAAAATGCTACTGTAACTTTATGTCATACCCGTACCAAGGACCTGAAAAAAGAGATATTAAATGCAGATATACTAGTTGCTGCCCTGGGCAAAAAGAATTTTATTACTGCAGAGATGGTCAGGGAGGATACAATCATCATCGATGCAGGGATCAATTTTGATGAAAACGGAAAAATGTTCGGCGATGTTGATGAAGCAGCCAAAGAAAAAGCTGCCATTGCCAGTGCTGTTCCTGGTGGTGTTGGTGTTATTACAGTTGCTGAGCTTTTCGATAACCTGAAAGAAATATATAAAAATAAATAACAGTTCAAAAATGAAAACAGGTCCGGGATCACCGGACCTTTCTTTTATTAATAAAGGGATAACCAGCACACCTGTGGATTTTCTTTCCTGCCTATACTTCTGAGCCTGCCGGCTTCAAATTCTTCTTCTTCCATAGAATTCTCAAGTTTAAGCCGGGGTACTTTTATTGGTGTCATATTATCTCCCAGGGCCACAAATGTAAAATAAGCAGTTATACAGCACTGACGTGTACCCTGCAGCAAGTCTTCAGCATCTATATTCACTGCTATTTCCATCGAAGAATTGGATACATAGGTCAGGTGGGCATTGCAGGTTGCCAGATTGCCCATAAAAACCGGGGAATGAAAATTGATATGATCAATGGCAGCAGTTACGACAATGGCGCGGGAATGCTTGGTAGCACATGCTCCGGCACAATTATCCATCATCTTCAGCAATTCGCCCCCATGAGCGGTTCCGGCAGGATTGGTCTGGTTTGGCAGGATGATTTGACTTAAAGAAGTAGCTGTTTCTGATATTGTACGTTCTTCCATCATCATGGTCCCCCCTTAAAAAATGAGATAAGATTTTATTATTCAATATACCAAATATAACTGTTAGGTGGTATACGAAATGCCAAAAAATCTCAATTAATATGGCTATGGATAATACTGTCTGACTGCAATATACTGGTAATAAGGCAAGCTGCAGAAAGGGGCGGGAATTATGATCAGTGTGCAAAATTTTGGTGATGTGACCCAGTTTACAATGGGAAGGCTAATTGATGGCAAACCGGTTTACACTATCGCCTGTTATTATATAGATGGTCTTTTGATCGATACCGGACCATTCCATGTAGCAGATGAAATAGAAGCGGCTTTTGCTGATTACCCGGTTGATATAATTATAAACACTCATCATCATGAAGATCATATAAGCAACAACATCGTCTTTCAGCAAAAACTGGCTGTTAATAAGACTTATGCCCACCATCTGGCAGTACCGCTTATTGAAAATCCAAATCTCTGGACAGATCGACTGCGGGCTTATCAGCATCTGGCCTGGGGAGCTCCGCCGGCATCAAAAGCCTTTCCAATTGAAGAAACGGTTAAAACCCCCAAATATGACT
This sequence comes from Syntrophomonadaceae bacterium, assembly GCA_012511795.1. Classification (GTDB taxonomy): domain Bacteria; phylum Bacillota; class Syntrophomonadia; order Syntrophomonadales; family Syntrophomonadaceae; genus UBA1368. The sequence goes on along the minus strand of JAAZFJ010000293.1, from coordinate 11,400 downwards.
TTACTGTAATTCATACTCCAGGGCACAGTCATGATCACATTTGCTTATTGGAACCAGGACAGGGATGGTTATTTAGCGGAGATATTTTTGTCCGGGAAAAAGTCCCCACATTAAGAAGTGATGAAAATGTAGCTGAATTATTAACATCATTAAAAAAGCTTTTGCAGTATGATTTCAATACTCTTTTTTGCAGCTCAGGTTTAGTGGTGGAAGATGCCCAAGAAGCAATCAAAAGAAAAATTGCTTACTGGGAAGGTCTATTGGCACAGGTCAAAGAACTATACTATAAAAACTACAGCCCGGAAGAAATCAGAGAAAAATTACTGGGAAAGGAAACCATTTTGTATGGTCCTTCTGAAGGAGATTTCGGTAAAATAAATCTGATTATGTCATTTATCAATGCCATCACGAAAGAGAAGCCAATATAAGTCAGGCTGAAAAGGAGATGCTTATATGTCAGATTACATTTATGGTTCTGGTACGATCGAAAGTCCGGACGGGTCGAAATTATTCTTCCAAACCTGGAAAAAGGCACAGCCGCAAGGAATAATACTAATTTGTCATGGCGTAGGAGAGCATAGCGGGCGCTATGGAAACTTGTTGAACACCTTAAAGGATCATGAGCTGTCTGTTTATGCCCTGGATCACCGGGGTCACGGAAAGTCAGAGGGAAAGAGAGGACACATTATGTCCTTTGATGCATATGTGGATGATTTTGATCTCCTGGTTAAAAAAGCGGCAGATGAAAACCTGGGATTGCCGCTTATTATATTTGGACATAGTATGGGCGGAACCATTGTTTTCAAATATGTACTGAAATATGGGCAGGAATTTGCAGGTTTGGTTTTATCATCTGCAGGCCTCATAGCCAAAGTTGAAGTGCCGCCCTTCAAAGTCGCTGCAGCAAAGCTGCTTTCACGTATACTGCCATCCTTGACCATGTCCAGCGGACTTGACAGCAAACTGTTGTCACACGACCAAAAAGTAGTCGAAGAGTATGTAAATGATCCCCTGGTCCATGATCAGGTCTCCAGCAGATGGTATACCGAATTTATCGCTGCAGGGCAGGAGTGTTTACAACGGGCAGCAGAAATTACCTTGCCCGTTTTAATGATTCACGGTCAGGCGGATGGAATCGTTGACGTCCGGGGCAGTGAAGAAGTTATGCAAAAAGCTTCTTCTCATGATAAAGAGCTTTATATATTCGAAAACCTCTATCATGAAACCATGAATGAGTCTCTCCCTGATAAAGAAAAAGTACTGGAAACTATCAAGACCTGGATCATTAAACATATTTCATGATATTTACCAGTAGATAAAAATATTATTTTCCAGTCAAAGCACAGGACACTGCATGTTTCCACCCCTGCAGTACAGCCAGACGTTTATCAGGCTGCATTTCTGGATGAAAACAACGGTCGATCTTTCTTATTTCAGAGATTTCCTGCTGATCTTTCCAGTAATCTAGTGCAATTCCGGCCAGAAAGCCAGCACCTAATGCAGTAGACTCGGTTGCAGCAGACCTTTCAACATCAACTTCCAAAATATCAGCCTGAAACTGCATTAAAAAATTATTACTGGCAGCACCGCCGTCCACTTTCAAAACATTTAAAGAAATTCCTGAGTCAATTGTCATTGCACTTAGTATATCAGAAGTCTGAAAAGCAATTGCTTCCAGGGCAGCACGGGCAAGATGTTCCCTTTTGGTTCCGCGGGTAATACCTGTGATTGTTCCCCGGGCATACATATCCCAGTAGGGGGCTCCCAGTCCTACAAAAGCAGGTACCATATAAACACCGCCATTATCCGCAAGAGAATTTGCCAGTGCCTCTGATTCTGATGCATTGTCTAGTATTTTCAGCTCATCACGCAGCCATTGAATTGCTGCGCCGGCAATGAACACACTTCCTTCCAGGGCATATTCGATCTGGTTGTTTAATCCCCAGGCAATGGTAGTCAGCAGTCCCTGTTCGGATTTAACAGGTGTGGTTCCAGTATTCATAAGCAGGAAACAACCAGTGCCATATGTATTTTTAGCACTTCCCGGCTGGAAACAAGCCTGGCCAAATAAGGCGGCCTGCTGGTCACCTGCGGCACCGGAAATGGGGATTTCAGAACCAAGGATATCGGCTTCCGTAAGACCATAAATCTCACTGGAAGATCGAACCTCAGGCATCATGGAATATGGTATGTTCATTATTTTCAGCAATTCCCGGTCCCATTGCAGCTGATGAATATTATAAAGCATGGTACGAGAGGCATTGGAGTAATCAGTAATATGAACCTGCCCGCCGGTAAGTTTCCATATTAACCAGGAATCAATGGTGCCAAATAAAAGTTCTCCTGTTTCTGCTTTTTGCCGGGCTTGGGGAATCTTATCCAGGATCCAGGCTATCTTTGTGGCGGAAAAATAAGCATCTACAACCAGCCCGGTTTTCTCTTTTATTGACTCTTCCAGTCCTGCTGCCTTTAATTCTTCGCATAGGGGAGCTGTGCGCCGGCATTGCCAGACAATTGCATTGCAGACCGGCTGCCCAGTAGCTTTATCCCATACTACCGTTGTTTCCCGTTGATTGGTTATACCGATGCCGGCGATCTGGCTGCTGCTCAGATTGGCCTGCAAAATCACCTGTTTTGCAACACTTAGAGTCACTGCCCATATTTCCTGGGGATCATGTTCAACCCAGCCGGGACGGGGGAAAAATTGCCTGAATTCACGAGAACCGCGGCAAATTACTTGTCCGCCGCGATCTAACAATAAACAGGTGGTGCCGGTTGTCCCTTGATCAATTGCCATTATGTATTTGTTCATAAGAAAACTCCTCATATCAGACCTTTAATTCATCCAGTACTTTTTATCAAGGCTTCTATATTGCAGGGCTTCTGCAATATGTTGAATTTTAATATTCACTTCATTGTCCAGATCAGCAATGGTTCTGGCAACTTTTAATATTCGGTCGTAACCCCTGGCACTTAGATTCAGTTTATTAAACGCGGTTTTTAAAAGCTGTTCAGTTTCATGGTCCAATACGCAGTGGCCTTTAACATCACTGGGGCTCATTAAAGCGTTTACCTTGTTATGTTGGTCAGCAAACCTTATCTCCTGTGCGGATCGGGCCAGAGTGACTCTTTCCTTGATTTGTGCAGATGTTTCACCTTGGCTGCGGTCTTTTAGCTGCTCAAACTCTACACGGGGAACTTCCACATGAAGGTCCATACGGTCCAAAAGAGGACCGCTGATGCGGCTTAAGTATTTGTGGATCTGAATGGGGGTACAGCGGCACTCTACCTGAGAACCGTAATTCCCGCAGGGGCAGGGGTTCATGCTGCCGATCAGAACAAAATTAGCCGGAAAAGTATAGGTGCCTAATGCCCTGGCAACTGTAATCACCTTATCTTCCAAAGGCTGGCGCAGGGATTCCAGAACATCACGACTGAATTCAGGGAGTTCATCTAAAAACAATACTCCATTTTGGGCTAAGCTGATCTCCCCCGGGCGGGGAATTTTTCCTCCGCCAACAATGCTGGCAGCAGAAGCATTTTTATGAGGAGAACGAAATGGCCTGCAGTTTATAAGAGGATTATCACTGTTAAGCAAATTGGCAACAGAATAAATACGGGTAGATTCCAGTACCTCCTGCCGATTCATATCCGGAAAAATAGAAACAGCTCGCCGGGCTAACATGGTTTTGCCGCCGCCCGGCGGACCAATAAGAAGTATATTATGCATCCCGGCAGCAGCTATCTGCAAAGCTCGTTTGGCTGTGTCCTGTCCTTTAACATCGGCAAAATCTGCTTGCCAATGGTTTACATAGAGTGCTCTGTCATCCGGCTTCACTGCATCCAAAGCTATCTCCCCCTGGATCCATTTGATCACTTGTGTCAGGTGAGAAATCGGTAATGAATTTATTTCATTTACTAAAGCCGCCTCAGAGCTGTTTTCTTCCGGCACTAAAAACTGCACCGGCTGTGATAAGTTGACCAACTCCAATGCCATAGGCAAAATACCGGGGACCTTGCGAACAGAACCATCCAGTGATAATTCACCGGCAACATAGTACAACTGTGCACTTTCGGTCTTTACCTGCTCAGAAGCGATCAATATCCCCAAAGCGATGGCCAGGTCAAAATGAGTACCTTCTTTTTTCAGATCGGCCGGAGCCAGATTGATAATTATTTTTTGATTGGGAAAATCGTAATCGCAATTCTTAATAGCGGAGCGGACTCTTTCGCGGGCTTCCTTAATAGCTGTTGAGGCTAAGCCAACTATTTGAAAATCAGGCAAGCCGTTTTGAATGTCTACCTCTACTGTAACAGGCCTGGCTTCAATCCCGTTGATGAAAAGTGTATTCAGGGTAGCTAACATCGCCTTCCTCCGAGTAATGTTTGATTCTACATCTTCTCTCAATGATCAGTAAATTCCTGCTGCTATTTATGGATTAAAAAATCTATAAAATCATAATATATGATTAAAGATTTGCATTCTGATCATTTTCAAATGATCTGCAGTATTTTAGTTATCTGGTTTTAATACATATTTTTTTAAAAAGTAGGCAGTATAAAGATACGAACTTAAACACAACAGCTATCAAAAACCTATATAAATATATGAAGGGAGGTATTCAAATGCTTGGAATGATAGTCAGATTCATTGTATCAGCGCTTGTTTTGCTGGTGGTTGGTTATCTAATTCCCGGAGTGAGTGTAGCAGGCTTTTGGGGGGCGCTGATAACTGCAGTTGTAATAGCTGTTTTGGGATATATAGTAGAAGCTATACTTGGTGATAAAATTTCTCCAAGGTCCCGCGGTATAGTCGGATTTCTCACCGCGGCAGTAGTGATTTATATTACCCAATTCATTGTCCCGAATTATTTTTCTGTCAGCTTAATAGGTGCATTACTCGCAGCATTTGTCATTGGACTAATCGACGCATTTGTGCCTACAGAGTTAAGATAATGCTGTTTATAAGTTTTGCATTGGGGCCGGTTATAATTGCCGGTCTTTTTCTATTATGCAAAATATAAGTTGCCAATGAACCTAAATACAAGTAAAATGTGATATTATAAATGTCAATAGGGTTCAAACGGAGGCAGCTATGTATTTTGCATTTATTGGTAATATCGGTACCTGGGAAATACTTTTAATCTTATTTGTTGCTTTGATCGTGTTTGGACCGGGAAAATTACCTGAGGTAGCCAAAACAATAGGAAAGACACTGGGTGAGATAAAAAGAGTTACCTCTGGAGTTCAAAAGGAATTTCAGGATGCTATTAATTTAGAAGCAGATACAAGTGATAAAAAGTCAACCACTGTTAAAAATGAAAACCCGATAAAATCTGATGCAGATACTCAGGCTGATCAAAATAAGGCCAAAGATGAAGCTACAGAAGAACAGGATCATAAAGGTACAGGCTTATCTGAAGATGCCAGTAAAGAAATTACGACAGACGGATCGTAATCGAAAAACATTATAATAGAAGAATCTTCGTAAAATAATAAACAAAAAAATGCATACTCTTATCCAGAGCGGTGGAGGGACTGGCCCGATGAAACCCGGCAACCAACTAGGAAGTATGGTGCTAAATCCTGCAGGTGATATCCTGAAAGATAAGAGAGATTATAAAACTCTCTTATTAGGAGAGTTTTTTTATACTTAATCCGGAACATAAGGAGGGTTTGTTAGTGTCTTTAGATATTGGATTGCTAAAAAAGAGAATTTTGATACTGGATGGCGCTATGGGGACTATGCTGCAGAACCGTGGGATGCAGGCAGGAGATTGTCCGGAATTGTTTGGTGTCAATAATCCAGTGGTATTGGAAGATATTCATTATCAATATGTTCAGGCAGGCTCAGATATTATTCAGAGCAATACATTTGGGGCTAACCGGCTCAAACTTGCAGAATACGGACTTGAAGGCAAGGTTTGCCAGATCAACCAGGAAGCTATTGAAATAGCACGCCGGGGTTCCAGGGGAAAAGCACTGATCGCTGCTTCCATAGGACCTACAGGAAAATTGTTGAGTCCTTTGGGAGATGCTGATTTTGATTTGCTTTACGATACTTTTGCGGAACAGGTTACTGCCTGTGAAAAAGCAGGAGCAGGCCTATTATCAATTGAGACCATGACCGATATAGGAGAAATGCGCATAGCTCTAATCGCTGCACGGCATAATACCAGATTGCCGGTCCTGGCTCATATGAGTTTTGAAGCAGGCGGAAGGACAATGATGGGAACTGATCCCCTTACTGCATTGATTATAATGGAAGCTTTTGACCCCCTTGCCATTGGCGCAAACTGCTCAGGGGGAGCCAAAGAACTATTGCCTGTGATAGAAAATATGAACAGGTATACCAATTGTTATTTGTCTGTTGAACCAAATGCAGGAATGCCTGTTCTCATGGGTAATCAGACTATATTTCCCGACAGCCCGGAAGAAATGGCTGAGTATGCAATCAGGTTACGGGATGCCGGTGCCAACATCATCGGCGGATGCTGTGGAACAACGCCGTCACATATTTTGGCTATAGCCAGAGTTCTAAAATCAATGTCTCCAGTGTATAGAAATAATAACAAAATTTTAGCTTTGGCATCCCGCAGCAAAAATGTAATGATTGGTGAAGGAAACCCTCTGGCTTTTATAGGTGAAAGAATCAATCCCACTGCCCGCAAAAAACTGGCTGAAGATATAAAGGCAGGGAAGATGGAAATCGTTGTTGAGGAGGCGCGGCAGCAGGCAGAAGTGGGTGCTCCCGTGCTGGATGTTAATATGGGAGTACCGGGAATAGACGAACCACAGGCAATGGAAAAGGCTGTAAAAGATATTCAGGCAGCAATAGATATTCCGTTATCAATAGACTCTACTGACTTAAAAGCTATTGAAGCAGGCTTGAAAAGCTTTACTGGTCGAGCCTTAATAAATTCTACCACTGGGGAAGAGAAAAAAATGCAGCAAATACTTCCTCTGGCAAAGAAATATGGAGCAGCAGTACTGGGACTTTGCCTTGATGAAGAGGGTATTCCGGACAAAGCCCAGGACAGAATCAAAATTGCCCGTAAAATTTACCGCAAAGCAAAGGAATACGGTTTGCGGGATGAAGATATTTTTATTGATACTTTAGTTAAAACTGCCAGTGCGGAGCAGTCACAGGTTATGGAAACTTTGAAAGCACTGCAGGTAATTAAGGAAGAGCTGCACTTAGGCATTGTTTTAGGTGTGAGTAATGTATCCCACGGACTCCCTGGCCGCGACATAATTAATTCGGCATATTTGGCGATGGCCTGGGCAGCAGGGGTAGATCTGCCCATCATCAATCCTTTTGATACCAAAATGATGGATGTAACAAGAGCTGCAGGGGTTTTGCTGAATCGCGATCAAAACAGCAGTCACTTTATAGAAACCTATAAAGACTATAAAAATGAAACGAAAACTTTACGCAACCCCATATGCAGTAATTGCAATATACCGGAACTACTAGGGACAGGAAATGCGGCAGGCATAACGGAAAAGAATATTGCACCCGCGTTTTCAGATGACGGCATCAAAGAAAAACTGAAAAAAGCTGTACTGGAAGGGAATAAGGATATTATCGACAGCTTAATAGAAAAGGCATTAACAGTTGATAAAGTAGCACCGCTGGAAATCGTCAATCATGGTTTGATTCCAGGAATAGAAATGGCTGGTGAATTATATGATCGCAAACAATACTTTTTGCCTCAATTATTAATGGCTGCCGAAACCATGAAAAAAGCCTTTGCTATTATAAAACCATATTTGGCCAAAGAATCACAACAGTCAATGGGGGTAATTATTCTTGCTACAGTGGAAGGTGATATTCACGATATTGGCAAAAATATTGTCGGGGTAATGCTGGAAAATTACGGCTTTAGGGTCATTGATCTGGGCAAAGATGTGAAAGCAGCAGATATTATCGATGCTGCTGAAAAAGAAAATGCAGACATTATAGGTTTAAGCGCTTTGATGACTACAACAATGCCTAACATGAAAGAGGTAATTACTGCAGTAAAAGACAAAGGCTTAAAATGTAAAGTAATGGTTGGAGGAGCGGTATTGACAGAAGATTATGCCGGCAGCATCGGTGCCGATGGATATTCCAAAGATGCCAGAGCAGCAGTTATAACAGCTAGAAAGCTGTACTATAAGGAGGAGAACTAATGGCTCAACAAAAAACCTACGAAGAAATTAATGAAAAAATTAAACGTGGTGAGGCAGTAGTTGTTACTGCAGAAGAAGTGATAAAGGTAGTAGCAGAGAAAGGCGTTAAACAAGCGGCACGGGAAATAGATGTAGTAACAACAGGTACTTTTGGACCTATGTGTTCATCAGGAGCATTTATAAATTTTGGTCATTCTAACCCCAGGATCAAGATGAAAAAAGTCTGGCTTAATGGGGTGGAGGCATATACAGGAATTGCAGCGGTTGATGCATATCTGGGCGCTGCCCAGCTGCCGGAGACCGACCCTGAAAACAAAGTATTCCCAGGTCGTTTTACTTATGGAGGAGCCCATGTGATCCATGACCTTTTAGCGGGAAAAGAAATTCGTGTGGAAGCGGAAGCTTATGGCACTGATTGTTATCCCAATAAAAAGGTGGATACCATTATAACCTTGGATGATGTGAATGATTCCTTTTTATTTAATCCGCGCAACGCCTATCAGAATTATAATTGTGCAGTAAATTTGGGAGATAGGACCCTTTATACTTATATGGGCATTTTAAAACCTAATCTGGGCAATGCCAGTTATTCAACTGCTGGGCAGCTAAGTCCTTTATTAAATGATCCCCATTACAAAACCATCGGTATCGGGACCCGGATCTTTCTCGGCGGCGGGATTGGTTATGTAGCCTGGAACGGGACCCAGCACCATCCCAATGTTTTGCGGGGAGAAAATGGAGTACCCAAAACTCCCGCAGGCACATTATCGGTTATCGGTGATTTAAAACAAATGGAAGCCAACTGGATCGTGGGACTCAGTTATATAGGCTATGGAGCAACAATGGCGGTGGGAATCGGCATTCCTATCCCGATTTTGGATGAAGAAATATTGATGTACACGGCGGTAAAAGATGAAGATATTTATTGCCCGGTGGTAGACTTCAAGGAAGGATATCCATATTCAAAACCTATCGACCTGGGATTTGTAAATGTAGCTGACTTAAAAAAAGGAAAAGTAATAATTCAGGGCAAGGAAGTTATAACTACTCCGCAATCAAGTTATCCCCGTGCAAGGTTGATAGCTGCAACATTAAAAGAATGGATCCGGCAGGGTAAATTTGAATTGACCAGGCCGGTTGCGCAATTACCCGGAGCAGATGCGGATATTCAGTTTAAATCGATTCCGGAGCGAAACCCGGGAGGAATTTCTTTAAACGGTAACAGGAGGAATCAGTAATGAAGAATAAAATTGTATGCTATTTTTCAGCGGCACAATCAGAACAGCCTATTATATATCGTTTGGTCAAAAATTATGACTTGGTCGTAAATATCTTGAAAGCTGATATCAATCCCCTGAAACAAGGGTATCTGGTTATGGAACTGGAAGGCGGCAAAGATAAGTATCAGGAAGGCTTATCATTCTTAAAGAGTTTAGGAGTTATAGTTGAACCATTGAGTGAAAAAGTCGTTTGGCATGATGATTTATGCATCCAATGCGGTGCCTGTGCTTCTTTTTGTCCTACAGAAGCTCTTGCAATCGACCGGGATACGATGATGGTATCTTTTGAAGATGCAAAATGCGTACTTTGTGGAATGTGTCTGGAATGCTGCCCCACCAGGGCAATTGTTCTTCATTTTGACATTAAGGAGGCTGTTTAGCAGTCATGGCAAAGGGAAAAATCATTGGATTTGGTAATCGGGATTACCGTTTGCTGCAGCGTGCTAATGATTTAAAATATTTTCAGATCAAAGTGAAGGAAACTGATTTGGCTATCGGAATAGATAGGGAGGCTTATTCCGATAGCCTTGTTTCTTTATGTTATAATGAAGTTCAAAAAACAAGGCGGCAGTTGGAAGAGTATATTCTTATACACCCGGAATTTCGAACCTCCCTTGTTCCATTGGAAATGAAAAAAGGGGCACCAGATATTGCTGTTAAAATGGCTGAGGCAGCGAGTATAGCTGGAGTAGGACCTATGGCGGCAGTTGCCGGAGCTGTTGCAAGCTTTTTAGGACAGATCCTGGAAAGTTACTCCAGGGAAGTAATCATTGAAAACGGCGGGGACATTTATTTACACTCTCAACATGAAAGAGTTATCGCAATTTTTGCCGGGGATTCACCTTTCAGTTATAAGATAGGACTGAAGGTGAAATCGGAAGATACTCCAGCGGGAATTTGTACATCTTCGGGTACGGTAGGACACAGTCTGAGCTTTGGCACCGCAGATGCTGTGGTGATCAAAGGAAAGTCTGCCATATTAGCTGACGCAGTGGCTACCCAGGCAGGTAATCTGATCAAAGGTAAAGTTGATTTGGATAAGGCAACTGAGTATGTAAGGAGTTTAAATGAAAATCTAAGTATCATTGCTATCAAAGAAGAAAAAATGATGGCCTGGGGTGATATAGAAATAATCCCTATTGAGTAAAGTTAAATGCATTTATTAAAATCAAAATGTATTCAGGCAGGGAAGAGGATTTATTTATCAAGTGTTGAATTATTATATATTGGGGAATTATTCTATTATATAGAGTGACTTGTTTGGGGTTATATTATTTGTGCATTGAAAAAGGGGGATTTGGATTTGAATCATGAAGCTGTAGTACAACATCTTGTAAAATGGTTACAGGAAAAAGTTTCTGCAGCCGGAGCTAAAGGAGTAGTATTGGGTCTTAGCGGGGGAATTGACTCAGCCGTAGCAGCAGTAATTGCCAAGAAAGCTTTTCCCGAAAACTGCATGGCGTTAATGATGCCCTGCCAGAGTCCAGTAGATGATATACTGCACAGTCAAATCTTAGTAGCAAAATTTGCCATACCTTATCGCATGGTTGAAATTGAAAATGCTTACAATGTGCTTTTGCCTCAATTTGAATCATTTATTAAAATCGACGGAGTTGATGGAAAGCTTCTGCGGGCAAATATAAAACCGCGGTTGAGAATGATTACTTTATATTATTCCGCTCAGGCCAGAAACTATTTGGTGGTAGGGACCAGCAACAAGAGTGAGATAAGTATCGGTTATTCGACTAAACATGGTGATGGCGCTGTTGATTTGCAGCTGCTGGGCGATTTACTGAAGAAAGAAGTTTATGAATTAGCGGAGTACCTTGAAATACCGGATGTAATCATTAAAAAACCACCTTCGGCAGGATTATGGCAAGATCAAACTGACGAAGATGAAATGGGAATCACTTACCAGCAGCTTGACAAATACCTGGAAACAGGT
>JAAZFJ010000292.1 GCA_012511795.1 Syntrophomonadaceae bacterium | reverse complement strand
ATTGAAGATCTTGACTGCCGAATCATAGCTACCGCAGTAACTCCTCCTGATGAAAATGGCTATTTTAATTTATCGATCGGCCGCGGGGTGTTAAGTCAGAGAATAATGGAGAAGGCTGAACATCTAATTGTAGAAGTAAACTCACATTTACCATGGTGCAACAGTGATCTGCTTTTACATGCTGTTACAGCCAATCTAAAATGTCCGGCGGTAGACGGTGTTAAATGTCCAAAAATTGACGAAAGAGCAGGCCAAGTAACACCGTCTTGAATATACTCAGTTCAATTCGCCCTGAATTACCAGCTTAACCATATGGTCATCAATAATTCTCTTACCGTTTTGGGCTCCATATATAAGGCAGTGAGTACAAACCTTGTTTACCATACGGGCTGCTCCAGCCGAAAACTTAAATATTTCATCCAGGGCATTATCCGAGAAAATATCATGCTCTGCTCCGGCATAAGTAAGGTGGTTTTTCACATATTCTCCCACCTGGGACCGATCCAGGTGATTAAGTTTGCATTGAAGATCGATGCGTTGCCTGATAGCTGCATAAGATTGAAGTTTCAGTCGATCCCATAATTCATTCTGGCCTACCAGAATCAATGCCATAGGGCTCTTGGAATCCATTCTGAAGTTTAAAAGGAACCTTACTTCTTCCAGCATCTCTTTATCCAGCAGATGGGCTTCATCCAGTATGACCACCGGCTGCAGATGATGAATCCCTTGCATAAGCTCTATTTCCCGGTGTAATTGACGTTTGGCGTCACCCCGGTAGAATTTGGCTTCACATCCTAACTGCTCTAACAGCCCTTTGTAAAAATGCCGGGGGGTTAATTTTGAATCTGCCAGGTACATCACCATATATCTTGAATTATTCAAGCTATTTTTAAAACTGCGGATGGTCGTGGTTTTCCCGGTTCCGCAATCTCCGGTTACCACAGCAAATAATTGCCGCCTTGCGGCATATTCCAGCCTTCCCAGGATTTCTTCCAACATACTTGACCGGTATAAATGCTCAGTGGGTATATCTCGTGAAAAGGGGGTGTGTTTTAAACAGTAAAATTCTTCAAACATGTTTGTCCCCCCTATTAACCGAACGGTAAGATATGGCGGGGGACTGGACATCCTGTCGTTCCTGCTTCTTCCTGGCGGCTGCTTTTAATAATCTTGATGAGTCAGCCAGCTCAGGCTGCAAGTATTCCGGCAGTCTGGGTCTGGGACCGCTCTTTTCTCCGATAATCAGTGCATGGGCTTTTATTACTTCGTGCCCTTCATATTCTATGGTTAATGTGCTGGTATCCCTTGGATCATAGATCACATCGACTTTGCAACCGATGAAATTAAGGCCTGCTTCGTATTTCTTGCCGGCAAAACTTATGCAGCCTGCCTTATCTACTTTCCTTTCTTCACAGTGCAGAAATGCACTGCTGATGGTTTCAGGATCAAGAAATCGCAAGGCTTTTTTATCACTGCGATAGGCAGTCTCAGGACTGATATTGCCTTTAAGACCGGAATGGTTTTTATTCTGATAGCACTCGCTCAGCCATACCTGAAACAAGTCATTTAATTTATCCAGGGTCTGGGGTTTTTCTATGGCCGCTTCAGCAAGAAATGAATCCACTACCCGGGTGAATCGTTCTACCTTGCCGGTCGCTTCCGGTGAATAGGGCCTGGCATAAAGAAGCCTGATTCCCATTTTGGCGCAGGCTCTGTTCATCCATTTGGTCCGGTATTGTTTGCCATTGTCAAAGTATACTTTCTCTGGTACTCCGTATTTTAAGATCGCCTGCCGAAAACAGTCTTCTACGATTATCTGGTCCAGTACCGGATAGAACTGGCCATGAAGTACATATCTGGTGGCATCATCTACGAAGGTTACCAGGTATACTTGTTTTTTCGCTCCGTCTTTCCCTATGGGCAGGTACGGACCATATTTGATATCGGAATGCCATAATTGATTGCGGTATTTCTTCTGAAACCGCCGGGCAGCTGTTCCGGTATCTGCATAAAGACGCATATGTCTGCTGCTGTACCCGCGCTCAGCCATTTTCTCCTGCAGGGTGCTGCGTTTGATCTCCCCGGGTTGTGCTATTCCTTCCCACTCCAGGATCTGAATGATCTGGCTGATACTTCGCCCTGGTACCTGGCGGCGCAGGAGTATGGCCTGCTCTAATATGTCAGCGGGAATAGCGTCTTTTTGTTTTCTCCCCCGGCCTTTAGGTTTTAATCCGCTAAAACCTGAAGCTTGATACTGAGCCAGGTAACGGCGCAGGGTTCGTTCGGATATTCCTGCTTGTTCCTGAATTTGCGCCTTGATTTGTCTTGCCTTGCCTGCGTCCAGCCCTTCAGCCAGAAGCGGGGATAATAGCTGCATCCTTTGCACGGCTATCTCTTCTGCCTTCTTTTGATCTCTCATGCTGATCCTCCTTTGTTTTGAATGATTCAACATGAGTCTACTTTTTGATGTTCAGGCCAAAAAGGCAGAACGGGTATGTACCCATAAATTTAAATTGACTATGGGGCGGACAACTCTGCCCAGCCATCCTGGTGCATCGCCTACATAGTGCCGTATCCTTTGGAGCTTGGACTCGGGAAAGTCGGATATGTCTTCCACAGATTCGCTGCCATACCGGATGGAAATTGACTTAAGACAACCATTAAAGTAATCTGCCATCTTACTAAACCAGTTTTTCCACCGCTTAAGGGTTGATTCATCGGCTGCTACACTTAATTTAACTCCTTCACTTAGCACTACTTCCAGGCTTTCCCTTCCATACCGCTTGTAAGGAACTAAAATATCCGGCAGTTCATGATGGATCTTGCGACATTTTATACATCTCATCCTGCGAATGACAAGGACTACTCTTTCGCCTGTGTCGTTTATGTATTTACGTTGGCGGCTGCCAATTACCTTTAAATCCCCGTCACAGCATGGGCATTGAATTTGTTCCTTGCTCCTAACAAAAAACACCTTTTAAAGGATTCTCTATCAGTGAATATTCTGATACAATAATCATACCTTTTGGGTTGACGCTTCTAGTGCTTGTGTTGCAGCATAAGCACAACAAACAGGAGCGTCTTTCCTTTCTTTAAGATATGGTTATTATATCCAGCAATTTACGGTCAGGCAATTCCGTCAGCTTTCTGTCTTTTTAAATCGGCATCAACAACTAGCCAAAAGCATTCCACAAACTAAACTATATATCCTGTTTGCAGTTATATAAAAAAAGCTTCCTTTACTGATAACTATTAATATACATAATTTTAATTATGGCTTAATAAAAACTCGCCCCACT
>JAAZFJ010000291.1 GCA_012511795.1 Syntrophomonadaceae bacterium | reverse complement strand
GCAGACCTTGATGTGATCGACATATCCGGCCTGGATAAAAGAATTGCCCTAACCCGTTTCAAGGCAGCCTGTGATGTCCAAAATCCATTGGCAGGACCTCAAGGAGCAACTTATGTTTTTGGCCCGCAAAAAGGAGCGGATGAAAAGACCCTGGCTTTACTGGATCAGCATATGGCTAAATACGGAAAAATGGTGGAAACCTTATTGGGAGTAAACGTGACCGACTTACCTGGAGCAGGGGCTGCAGGCGGTTTAGGGGCTGCAATATTCGCTTTTCTGGGAGCAGAGCTTAAAAGCGGGATAGACCTGGTTATGGAAACTGTCCAACTGGAAAAGCATCTCTCAGGTGCTGATCTTGTGTTTACCGGAGAAGGAAAGATAGATTCCCAAACCTCTTTTGGCAAAACACTCTGGGGAGTGGCTAGGCTGGCTAAAGGCTGTAGGGTGCCATTAATAGCCCTGACCGGCAAGATCGGAGATGGTACAGAGATACTGTATGAAAACGGTTTTTCTTCTATTTTTGCCATCGCTGACGGCCCTTTGACCCTGGAACAGTCTATTTCTCAAGCCGCATTTTTACTGGAATCAGCGGCTGAGAGAATTTTCCGCCTGATTAAGGTTTTTAAATAAAAGATATATGCAGCAACCAGCTTTTTTGAAGAGCTTGTCATTTTATGGACATAAATATGATATAGTATATTAATTGCAATAGTATATATGCTTAGTATAAGTTAGTTTCAACTGGAAAGGGGACTAGCCTGATGACAAAAAATATCCGTTATAATGAATTTATCCAGGAAACCCTGACTCAATTGCCCCGCGGTTCTTTTCTGACTGTCAAGGCAGGGGAGAAAACTAATACTATGACCATTGGCTGGGGTCTGATCGGTTATATATGGGCAATGCCTGTTCTGATGGTAGCAGTTCGCCGCTCCCGCTATACCTGTGAATTAATGGAGCAAACTGATAATTTTACGGTAAGCTTTCCTCACCAGGGTGATTTAAAAGGCTCTCTGGCCGAAGCCGGTAAAAAATCTGGACGGGATATTGATAAGTTCAAAGAATTACCGCTTACAGCCCTGCCCGGCACAGTGACTGAAAGTCCGGCAATTGCTGAATGCCGCCTGGTATATGAATGTCAGACCGTATACAAACACCAAATGGATCCTCAAATGCTGTCTGAAGATATTCAAGCTTCCTGCTACTCCGATAACGATTATCATATTCTTTACTTTGGAAAAATCGTAGCCTCCTACCTTAACGATTAAGCCAGGAGGCTTCGGCCTTTTATGGTGTTGTTGTCACCGGCACTGTTTCCTCAGTTAAATCAGCAGGTAATTCATTAGGGTCAGTTATTTTTCCTTCGTTATTATCTTCTAGTTGTTCAGGAAATGTTTCATCCGGGTTTTCTCCCGGAGGTTCTTCTGCACTTCCTTCTTGATTTACATCGGAGTTTTCACCCTGATTTTCCCCTTGGGTTTCATCATTTTCTGTTAATTCTTCATCTTGGCCTTCTGTTTCTTCAACTTCAGTATTATCCGTTGGTATTTGATTGTCTCTTACCTGGGGAACAATATTTCGTGGCGGATCCTGTGCCACATCATATTGTTTGCCAGCAAACAAATCCTTGATGATACCCCGGGCAAGATCTTCATCTGCTACCCAGTAACTGGCACCACTTTTAGGGTCTGTGAAAGGGTAACCCGGCAGTGTCTGGGTAATGATTTTGTCCTGACCAAAATCCCGGGCTGCTTCAGCCAAATAAAGCATTTCTTTCATAGGGATATTCGTATGTACGTTCTTAGTGATCTCCGGTAGTAACTGCGGCAGCTTTAAAACCGCTTTGGTAGAAAACATTTCTGCGGCAAGGGCTTTGATGAATTGCTGCTGCCGTACGGTCCTGCCAATGTCAGCAGTAGGTCCGCCGCGATAGCGAACAAAACGCAAGGCATCCTGACCGTTTAGATTCTGGGGTCCTTTTGACAAATTTATATTCAAATCCGGGTCAGGATCATAATGTCTCATATCAGAAGGTACATCAATGTGTACGCCGCCTAGTATATCGATAATCTTTGCAAAACCATCAAAACTGGTTGTCACATAATAATCAACTTTTAAATCCAGCAATTTCCCAACTGCTTCTGCCGCTGCTTCAGGACCTTTTACAAAATTAATACTGTTGATTTTGTCATATCGTTTTTTCCCCACTTCCACTCTGGTATCTCGAGGTATCCAAACCATGGCAATATCTTTGCTTTTCTTATCGATACTAACCACAATCATCGTATCACTGCGGGAGTTTTCTTCTTTATTAGCGGTGTCAGTTCCCATGACCAAAATGTTATAAGATTTACCCAGGCCAAAGTTTAATGTATCACTTATGTCTCCTGTTTTTATAAAATTGCCTAATAAAAGTCCAATTCCGAAAGTTACTAAAAATACTAATCCTAACTTGGGTATAAAAAACCTTTCCTTTTTAACTCTGCTCATCCTCTTTTATTCCTTCTCCCCTAAATTAAAGTGCTCAGTTATTTTACTCATTAATACATCCAAACCTTCACCGGTACGGGATGAAATATAAATACCCCCGGGAAAATTACTTTCTATTTCCATTAAATCAATCTTGTTAAATACCATCAACACGTTTTCTTTATTCCCGCCCAGCTCATCTAATACGTTTTCTACTACCGTAATTTTATCCATATAATCCGGATCACTGATATCCACAACATGGAGAATAAGGTCAGCTTCAACGGTTTCTTCAAAGGTCGATTTAAACGCTGCGATCAAATGATGAGGCAGATTCTGAATAAAACCTACCGTATCTGTAATTAAAATTTCCTGTCCATTAGTCCAGCGGATTTTTCGGGTAGTGGTATCAAGGGTTTGAAACAGCCGCATATCTGCTTCCACTTGCTGCTGCCCACTGGTGT
>JAAZFJ010000290.1 GCA_012511795.1 Syntrophomonadaceae bacterium | reverse complement strand
TTTACACCCTCCCGGTTTTTAAAAGTTTGGAAAGCCTTCTCCCATTCTTCCAATCTGAATTTATGAGTGATCAAGGGTTTTAAGGAAATTTGCCGGGAAGCCACCATCTTGATCGCTCTTTTCCAGGCAAAGTCTGAATGGGATAAGGAAGCTTTTACAGTAGCCTCTTTGATAAGAATAATATTGAGATTGAAATGAACATCGGAACTTAAAACACCGATCTGATTATAAACACCTCTGGCTTTTAGCATGCACAAATTGGGGAAAACTGACTGGGCATTGCCGGAGCATTCCAGGACTACATCAGCACCTGCGTTATTGGTTGCAGCAAAAACAACGGCAAACAAGTCCTCAGTCTCAATATTTACCACTCGCTGGATTCCTAATGACCTGGCGATTTCCAGGCGGTTTGCATCACTTCCTGTACCGGCTAAAATAACCTCAGCACCTGATGCTTTGGCGATCATAGCACAAATGATCCCGATACTTCCCGGACCGGTAATAAGTACTACATCACCTGGCTTAACAGGTGTCTGCTCTAAAATGGCATGGACACAAACCGTTACCGGTTCCATTAAAGCAGCTTCTTCAAAACTGATACTATCGGGGATTTTATAAACATTGCTTTGTTTGCAGGCGGAATACTCGGCAAACCCGCCGTTTATATGAATGCCCTGTGCTTTTCTTGTTGCACAGATCTGATGATGGCCGGTCAGGCACATTTCGCACTTTCCGCAGCCGCTGGCAACGTTCTCTGCTACTACCCGGCCTCCGATTTCAAATCCTTTCACATCTCTGCCTTTTTCAGCGATCACACCACAAAATTCATGACCTAATACAACCGGTGCTTCGTAGGGGATGGCATCCTGCTCGATATGCAGGTCAGATCCGCATAAACCGACAGCTTTAATCTTTATTAAAACTTCGTCATCCAGGCACTCCGGCACGGGTATATCACATAACTGGATATTCCCTGCCCCTCTTGCTGTTTTCATCAAAGCTTTCATATGTATCTCCCTCTCATTTATTTCCATGGTAGCATACTGTGTGAGTCCCGTATAATAGGAACTTCTAATGATAAACATAGGAAATAACTTATTGTTATTTAAAGGTATGACTTATAATTTGCTCATATGTAGATAAGGGCATGAAGCTTTTAAAGTATGAGATGTGCACAATTTTATCTTATCCCTTTATCTTTTTGGATAGTTCAGGGTAAAATCTTTGATAGTAATTATAATAAGGAAGGAAAAATAATGCATAATAACGATCAGGAAGCACTCGACTTTAACAGCATAGGTAAACCATTTTTTATTGCCGATGGATTTTTATTTACAGAAGGACCTGTCTGGAACAGGGAAGAAAATTATTTGCTGTTCAGTGATATTGCCGGCAATACCATATACCGCTGGACACCTCCTGATAAAATTAACATAATGCGCAGGCCCAGCGGCAACTCTAACGGACTGGCCTATGATATAAATGGCGATCTTCTGGCAGCGGAACATGGCTCACGTACAGTTACCAGGATGCTTAAAGATGGCAGCATCCATACCGTTGCCAGTCACTATACAGATAAAAAACTGCATTCACCAAATGATATAGCAGTCCGTTCCGATGGGACCATTTATTTTACTGACCCTCCCTATGGATTAAATGGCCGCATTCCGGAACTGGACTTTATGGGATTATATCGGATTACTCCTGACGGCAGGCAGATCCTGGAGGGGAAATATAATCAGTATTTAAACGGGTTGGCCTTTTCTCCTGATGAAAAGATCATGTATCTGGCACTGACCGAAGCAGATCTGCTTTTGACCCTTGATGTAGCAGATGACGGCAGT
>JAAZFJ010000032.1 GCA_012511795.1 Syntrophomonadaceae bacterium | reverse complement strand
GTATCCGTCCGGGGAACTACATCTTTCCTTATTAAAATTTTCTATTATTTTTGGCCCGGGATCAGTTTATGCAGTTGATTGGCCGGGTAATCGGGGATAGTTTCCAAAGCCTCTTTTAACCATACAAAAGGCTCAATATCGTTAATCTTACAGGTGGCTAATAAAGAATAAATAACAGCTCCATTTTTTGCCCCTTCATGAGATCCTGCGAATAAATAATTTTTTCTTCCCAGGGCCACTGGTCTAATGCTATTTTCGGTAAGATTATTATCTATATTAAAGCGGCCATCATCAACATAACGTTTTAATCTTGGCCACAAATTCAATGTATAGTTAAAAGCCTTACCAATGGCGCTTTTAGGCAATACTTTTGGCTTATTTTCAATAAGGAACTTTTCAAACTGATCAAGTATCTTCACAGATTTTTCCTGTCTCAGAGATTTGATCTCATCATAAGATAGTTCTGCTTCACGTGCCTCTCTTTCTACTTTATATAAATCCTGAATAATAGTCAAGGCTTCCTGAGCCAGCTTGGGGTCATTATCCAATGATTTTTCATAGGTTCTTCTGGCATGTGCCATGCAGGCCATCAGGGTTATCTTGCCCGGTGGGGCCAGATTTTCATATGCGGAGTAGCCATCTGTTTGCAGGTATCCGGAAAAATTTTTGAGAAAACTTTTAGGGCCACTTCGGCTTCGGCTTGGTTGGTAGTCGAAAATCACTATTTTTCTTATCGGATCATAATATACCCAATGGTATCCGCGATGTGTTGACCCCGGTTTATCTTTTGTCAGCACCGGGATAGGGGTTTCATCGGCCATCAGGTAATCAGTTTCAGTGATTTTAGTTTTCATTGCCTCCCAAAGTGGTGTAAGCCAGTTCGATATGGCAGTATTTGCCCAACCTCCGATAGTGGAATCAGGGATGTAAAGGCCCTGGCGTTTAAATATTTTTGACTGCCGGTAGTAAGGTAAATGATCCGTAAATTTACTTACCAGAATATGTGCAATAATAGAGGCCCCTGCGTTGCCCTTTGGGATTGGAAGCGACGGAAGAGGGGCCACCTCGATCTTTGTTCTTTCATCACTTGTTTCCACAATGTATTTAGGGCATATTATTTTGCGCACATAAATAGTAGGAGGCTCATATTCCAAAATTTCGGTAATTCTTTCACCAATTTTTTTTGCATCTGCAGGAATATTGTCAGGCTCGATTGTTTCCTCTCTGCGTGGAACATAAGAAGGTATTTCCACACGTAAAGGTTGTTTTTTCTCCTTTTTTGGCTTGGTCCGGGTATAGGTAATCTCTTCTACCTGTCTTTCAGTAGTTTCTTCCACAGGAATATCAAACAGTATCCCCTGGGCCGGATCAGGTGAAACAAACCGTTCACGCTTCTGTCCAAACATCATACGCTTGAGTTCGGCAAGCTGGTGTTTTAATAAACCAACCTCGGCTTTGAAGTCTAAAAGCTCCCGGTATTCCTGTTTCGATATGGTTATGGTTTCACCTGTTGTCATGATGTAAAAATACCTATCAAAAGCCTAAATATCAAAGGATTTAGATCTCATTTATCAACAAAAAAATGTTGCTAAAAACGAAGCCTTTTTTTTGCATATTTCAGTGAAAAACCAGTTATCATCATGGCCAGTTGACCGTATTCAAGTGGTTGTGCAAGTCCCGTATCCTTTGACATTGGAATCTCAAAAGTGCCTCTTTCAAGTCGCTTGTAAAACAGGACAAAACCACCGGGTTCCCACCTGAGCAATTTAGCAAGTGTCCGTTTTTTATTCAGGAAAATAAATATATCACCACTGCGGGGATCTTTTCCCAATCTCCCGCTGACAAGTCCGCATAATCCGTCGAAACTTTTCCGCATGTCGGTAGGTGATTTGAACAGGTAATAATTACCGGAAGAAATAGAAAACATCCTCAATTAAAAATTAATCAGCTTTTTTAAATCCTTTATTGATGTATCAGTCGGCAAAGTAAGAGATACACCATTGGGATATTGCAGTTTTATCTCCTGACCGGTTATGCCTGGCAGAAACTCATCACCGCTGAAGCGGATAAAATCTGAAGACTCCGTCACAGATTTGTTATTATTGGAAAGCCTCTTGCTTTTAGATATCCAGTAGCTGAAGGTAGAGCTTGGAATATTGTTTTTTTTGGCAAATTTTGCCAGAGACATGCCTGATGTCTGCCACTCATCCACCTTACTTAACATAGTGGTACGTTTTTCCTGTAAAGTCATAATAATTTTTTGGAGGCAAGATGGCCATTTTATCTTATTCATAAAATATGCTCATGCCCGGACGGATACGTTACTACTAACAAGGGAAAATATTCAGCCAATATCCTGGTAATCGCTCTTGGTGCCGATTATGACATTAACGCGACTCCGGGTTTGTGGGAAGGCGGAAACGAGTTTTACTCCTTTGAAG
>JAAZFJ010000419.1 GCA_012511795.1 Syntrophomonadaceae bacterium | reverse complement strand
GGCATCGCCCCATCGTAATTGTTACCAGTAATGCGGAAAAGGAACTGCCCGATGCTTTCCTGCGCCGCTGCATTTTCCACTACATTGCCTTCCCAGATCAGGAAGGAATGGAACGCATTGTACGCGTGCATCATCCTAATCTGGAAAAACGCATTCTGGAGCAGGCCATGGAAACCTTTTATAACCTGCGTAATGTTCCTAATATCCAGAAGAAGCCCAGCACCAGTGAACTGATCGACTGGTTACAGGCCCTGGTGGTGGGAGGCATTAGTCCCAACCGCATTAAACAGGAACTGCCGTTTTTAGGGGTGCTGCTTAAGAAGAATGAGGATTTGGATACCTTGCTTTATCAGTTGCAGGGCAAGACACAAGCTAATCGACCCCAGACCTCATACAGCTCTTTGAACCGTTATCGTTATTAAGGGCATAGGAAGGATATACATGTTTACCAACTTTTTTTACACCCTGAAAAACTTCGGAGTGCCGGTCTCCATGAACGAGTGGCAAACGGTTTTGGAAGCCCTGGAAGCAGGTATGGCAGGTTCCAGCCTGACTGGTTTCTATTATCTGAGCCGGGCTCTTGTGGTAAAAACCGAGGCCCACTATGACCGCTTCGACATGGCTTTTGCCTCCTTCTTTGGAGACATTGAAACTCCGGAAGGACTGCCTGATAAAATATGGGAGTGGCTGGATAAAGAGCTCCCTCAGCTGGAGATCACCGATGAGATGCGCCGCCAACACCAGCAGCTCGACTTGGATGAATTGAAACGTATGCTGGAAGAAAGGCTGGCCGAGCAGGATGAGGAACACCACGGCGGCAACCGCTGGATCGGCACCGGAGGCACTTCACCTTTTGGGCATTCGGGATATCATCCGGGTGGAATACGCATCGGTGGCGAGTCCCAAAATCTGTCGGCGGTCAAGGTAGCGGGCATGCGCCGCTTCCAGGAATTCCGTACTGATGAGACTCTGGGAGTGCGTCAGTTTCAGGTGGCCTTGCGTAGGCTGCGGCAGTTTACCAGCCGACTGGAAGGAGAGCCTACCGAACTGGATCTGGATGCTACCGTCGATAAGACCTGCAATAATGCAGGCCGATTGGAACTGGTATGGGATCGTCCCCGGGATAACTCCATTAAAGTTCTGCTGTTAATGGATGCCGGGGGATCGATGGCAACCTATAGCCGCCTATGCAATCAGCTGTTCACGGCGGTTAATAAATCCAATCACTTTAAGGACTTAAAGACTTTTTACTTTCACAACTGTCTTTATGATTGGATGTTTCATGACCCTCATTGTAGCTTGAATGATTATACTGAAACTGAGTACATCCTTCGAACTTACAGCCCGGAATACCGGGTAATTATAGTGGGAGATGCCAGTATGGCGCCTTCCGAACTCACTCGGGTGGGCGGGGTCATCGAATGGGGCCTTTATAATGATCGACCTGGCCTGGAGTGGTTAAGAAGGTTGCGCAGCCATTTTGAATACTCGGTCTGGCTAAATCCCATTCCCAGAGACTACTGGGATTGGACCGATGGAGCCTGGACTATTCGCACGATCTCCCAGATATTCCCCATGCATGAACTGACAGTGGATGGTCTGGAAAGGGCTATCCTGGCCCTGCGCAGTCGCAAGGCTGCCCAGGTGGTATAAAGCCGG
>JAAZFJ010000289.1 GCA_012511795.1 Syntrophomonadaceae bacterium | reverse complement strand
GCAAAGTAATGAATTTAAATTGCTTCTAAAAGAACACCAGGTTTTGCTTATTGGTAAATTGTCAAATGTTTTTGCTGATTATTTGAAATGCTATCTGGGTATAAGTCCGGCAGGAAGCATAACTATTGATCATTACGATCAAATCATTCAAATTGAAAAAATGATCCAAAACATAAGTTTTGATATAGCTCTGCTCTCTGCCGGTTCCAATGCGGTGATATTAGCACCTTTTATAGCAAGCTATAATAAGGTGGCATTAGATATTGGCCGGGCTATGAATCCAAGACTCTGGCCAAAGAGTGCTGCGTCCTCAGAATAAGAACTAATTTTGATTACATATTTAACCTCAGACTTTATATAAATAATTCTGGTTCCCTTCGGTCAGCATATTTTATTTCCAGTTCCTCTTTATGGTGCAAATAATCCGGATCGTCAAAATACTTGGCTCCCACCGGGCATACTTTTATACAAGCACAGCATTTTATACAAATGCCCTTCATTTTTTTTACATCATCAAAATCAATGGATGCAACGGGGCAGACTTCTGCACAGGTCTTGCAATCGATGCAGTCTTCACTGGTCTTAGGAGTGATCTTGCGGAAATCATAAACCGCTTCACCGTTTGCCCGTTTGGGCACATAATAACTGCGGTAAGGCTGATTACCCTTCACTTCAATATTTTCAAATGATTCCTGTTGATTGATTTTATCAATGATCTGCCGGGCAAACAATTCTATGATTTTCATGTCCTTTTCATCAGGCCTTCCTGCAGCCAGGGTATCAGAAAAAGAGTGCTCACCCACAAAGGCTGCTGCTGCAATGACGGTAAAGCCATTAGCTGCCAGGATATCCGTTAATTCAATCAAAGCATCATCATAGTTTCTGTTGCCATATAGTGTTACCGCAACTGCCAAAGCCCCATTTCCTTTGATTGTCTGCAGATACTTTAAAAGCACATTGGGAACTCTGCCTGCATATACCGGCACACCTATAATCAAAAGGTCTTCTTTGCTAAAAGATACCGGTTCCCTTCTTATCCCGGCTGCGGTAAAATCGATCTTCTTCACCAGACTGGTCACGCCGCCATCCCCGGCTATTTTTTCTGCCAGGCCGGTTACGATCTTCCTGGTAGTGCCGGTAGGGCTGAAATACATTGTGTTTAAGTTAAAATCCATAAATAAACCAAACCACCTATCCTTATATTGTCTCATCGATAGATTTATCTGCTGCTATTGCTATTATAATTATAACTATTTAAATCCTTTTTGGGCCGATGTTTTTTACCGGATACCTATTATATATCGTTTCCAAGCCGCTTTCTCCCCGTAAAAATGCATCCTGTAGCTTCCGCATAAATCTTTACATATAAAGCTATCACATCAACATTAGCGGATGTTTAAAGCCGCTCATTTGTCTGGTTCATTGTTTACTGGATTGATAAACACTATTAACTTCCCGGTCATGTTTGTTAGCTTGTCAGGCCTATGGTTATATCCTATAATTCTTATTGAAAAAGTAGATTTTCTTGTGTACTAAAAAGGTAAAGGAGCATTTTTAAATGAGTATACCAAAAGGCCAGGTCATGGCAATTAATATCTCCGAAAAAAGAGGCATCAAAAAACATAATATAGACAAAGCGTATGTAAAGGCTGACTGGGGGATCGAAGTGGACGCCCACAGCGGAGAATGGCACCGCCAGGTGAGTCTTTTATCACTTTCAAGTGTGGAAAAAATGCGGGCAATGGGTGCTGATGTTCACTATGGAGACTTCGCCGAAAATCTTACAGTAGATGGTATCGATGTAGCAGTTCTTCCTCTTGGCACCCGCCTTAAAATTGGCGAAGCAGAGATAGAAGTGACCCAGATCGGTAAGGAATGCCATAATAAAGCCTGTGCCATTAAAAAACAGGTGGGAACCTGTGTTATGCCTGTGGAAGGAATATTTGCCAGAGTGCTAAGCTCAGGATGGGTGAAAACAGGAGACGTTGTGGAAGTTATTGAATTACAGCAGTGAGAATACTTGCTGCCGCATTTAAGTATTCATGTACCAAACATCACGGTAATATAATGGTTGATTATTGTTGATATGGGAGGCATCGTGATTCCCACAGCTATCATTATACTTAGAACTAATCCTATGGACCATAAAATCGTAAAACATATTAATTCCCGCCGCCACTGTTTCTTTATCAGACTGGGAATTTGTATTAAGGCCACAATTCCAAACCCCATAAGTAATAAGGCAATCATGGCTTGCCCCCTTCTGCTTTAGGCATTTTGCGCAGTTTAACTACCATAAGCGCAATAAGCGGAATAATGATTTGAAAAGGCACTGCATAGATGGGATAACTATTATGGGAGAATTCAAATAATTCTATGGTATTTCCAACATTGGTCAAAGCCAGAAGCACCATGAGAATTCCTACCGGAAGAATAATGGGACGATAGCTTTTAAGATTTAAAACCTGGGACAGCCCTAAAACTGTTCCATAAAGCAGAACCGATATTTTAAGAAATCCCATGGTTATAAAATTGATGGCCACCAATATTTCCACACGGGTGAGAATCTCCCCTATGTCAATTGCTTGAACTGTCTGATAGGAAGGATAATTGTAGGCAGCAGTCATTGGTCCCAATACGGCATTATTTCTGACAGAAGCAATGATCAATACTAATCCTGCTAATATTAAACCTTTGGAAACTGCAGGTCCTCCTTTTTCCGATTTATTAAGAAAAGCCAGTATCATTACAAATGCTACTGTTTCTGCAAAAGGAAAGCTGGCGGCACTGTGAGCTGCCAATAGCAAATTTCCTATAGGTACATCCAGAATGGGCATCAGGTTGTTAAGGTCAATTTGCGGGATTAGAAACATCGTATCTATCAATATAATACCAATGGTAAATGGCACTAAAATCAGGCTGCATCTGGCTAATACTTCGATACCTCTGTTAACTGTGGAAGCACACACCAGCATAAGTATAAGCAACATGATAGTCTTCGGAGTGGCAGGATATAATTGTAATCTGAAAAAATGGACATAATCATTTAAAACTAATGCTCCCAGATGAAAAAAATACCAAACAAAAAGAATCGATATCAATTTACCTAGAATTCGCCCGAAGACCAGATCATTAATTTCAATTATTGTCTTATCTTTAAATCTTGTGACTAAAGCCGTAAAAATCCAGGCAATAAAGAGGCCTTCCATCAACCCTAAAGCAATCGCGATCCAGGCATCATGCCCGGCGTCTCCTCCGGGAATTATGATGACAGATGAACCAAGGACAAACCCTGCTAATAAGACGCTTAGTTGAAAGCTGGATATTTTACCTTTTTCCAACATAGTTCATCACCTGTTTTCCTTATTCCTTCATTATTGCTTTGTTGATATCGCCGATTTCATTCAGACTGGTTTTCACCTTTACTGAT
>JAAZFJ010000288.1 GCA_012511795.1 Syntrophomonadaceae bacterium | reverse complement strand
TAAATTTTTTACTGTATAGTTTTAAAATTTAAAAATTGTAGGCCTTTCATTTTTATAATACAACCTGTGCACTCTGTAAGTTTATATCGTATTTTCATTTGATGTTAGTATTTGTCTAAACCTTATTTTCTTTACGTGTTTTCTTCAGAAGAGGGTGATTAGAAATTGAAACTATCCTACCCTCCTGGGGATCCTGGAAGATGGGAGGGTTATGTACTCCTATATTTTTAAGAACGAAAGCGGTCTGGGTATAACAGAAAGTAAATACTAGTGGATATGATGCCGTTTACCTCCAGTCAATCTGTTAAGATAGTTTGAAAAAGACTATAATAAAAAAAATTAAAAAGCAAAGGAACTCGATTTATGAACCTCCTGTTTATGGATAATGTCAGTAGAGCTTACGGAGAAAAGCTGATTCTTGCTAATATCAGCCTGAGTATTAAAGAAGGAGATAAAATTGGGCTCTTAGGTATCAATGGTTCAGGTAAATCAAGTCTTCTGAAACTGGCAGTGGGCTGGGATGAACCTGATCAAGGCAGCATAATCAGGCGTAAAGGACTTCAGATCAATTACCTGCCGCAAAATCCCCTGTTTGACCCTGATGTTCACATAATAGATGCTGCTCTGGGTAATATTTCAGAGATAGACGGTCAAGATCCATGGAATCTAGAAAGTGAAGTACAAAGTATTTTGACGCGCCTGGGAATTACGGATTTTAATGCCCGAATGGGTCAAATATCCGGCGGTCAGCGCAAAAGGGTTGCCCTGGCCTCTGCACTGCTTTGTCCTGCTGAACTGCTGATTTTGGATGAGCCCACCAATCATCTTGACAATCAGGCTATTGACTGGCTGGAAAAGTACCTGCAGAAACTTAAAGGTGCTCTGTTGATGGTTACCCATGACCGCTATTTTCTGGAACGAGTGACAAACCGTATTGTTGAGATCGCAGGCTCACAGCTATTCAGTTATCCTGGAAACTGGAGTGTTTACCTGGAAAGAAAGCTGGAAAGGCAGGAAAGTGAAGCTGCCAGCGTAAGCAAAAAAAAGTCATTGCTGCGAAAAGAACTGGCATGGATCCAAAGAGGCGCACGGGCCCGCAGTACAAAACAAAAAGCCCGTACCCAACGCTTCGAAAAATTACAGGAAGACCTGGCCTCTACAAAATACCGCAATAAACTGGAAATTTCATCAGCAGCAAGCCGTCTGGGCAAAAAAATTATTGTCCTGCACCATATATCCCATGGTTTTAACGGGGAAAAACTGATTGAAGATTTCTCCTATATACTATCAAAAAATACGCGTCTGGGGATCGTAGGGCCTAACGGGATAGGAAAATCTACTCTCCTTCACATTATGAGCGGTGACCTGATTCCCGGTAAAGGCACTGTGGAAATCGGTGAGACCGTTAAAATAGGTTTCTTTCCCCAAGAAAGTACAGGATTGCCTGATGAAATGCGGGTGATCGATTATATTCGTGAAGCCGGCGAATACCTCTCCACCGGCAAAAAACTCCTCAGTGCCTCTCAAATGCTAGAGACTTTTATGTTTCCGCCATCTTCTCAGTGGAATACTTTACAGAACCTGTCCGGCGGAGAAAAAAGGCGCCTGCATTTACTGCGTATTTTAATGTCCGCTCCCAACGTTCTGTTGCTGGATGAACCGGGTAATGATCTGGATGTTGAGACTCTAAGCATACTGGAAGACTACCTGGATGACTTTCCCGGCGTAGTGGCTGCTGTTTCTCATGACCGCTATTTTTTGGACCGCATAACAGAAAAGATACTATCCTTTACCGGTGATGGCAAAATAGAAGAGTACACTGGCAATTATACTGATTATCTGAACCAGGCAGCTGATAAAATAGCAGCCCAGACAAGCCGGCGAAATGAAGCTTCCCGTAAAAAGAAAGACATAAACGAGTCTTTAAAACCTGACAGGCTAAAATTTTCCTTCAAAGAACAGAAAGAGTTTGCTGAAATTGATGATATCATCACAGCAGCCGAAGACGATTTAAAGGAGATCGATACAAAAATCCACCAAGCCGCCAGCGACTATATTCAGCTGCAGGAATTAACTGAAGTCCGGCAGGAATTGGAGGAAAAGCTGGACTATTTATTAGAGCGCTGGACATATTTAAACGAGCTAGCGGAAAAAATCGAAAACCAAAATAAGTGGCCGAGCCAGGCTTAATACATAATACTGCCCGCTCTTGGTATTCCCATTACCTCCAGTTACATTAATCAGGCAGAATAACTGCTTTTCCTGAAAACAATTTTATCCCCTGCCCAGATCTGATAAGGCTTCACGGTCAAGAATCCGGATTGTTCTGTGCCCTACTTGTTTTATCCAGCCCATATCCTGAAAGAATGTGAGCTTACGGCTCAGGGTTTCCTGACTCATACCCATATGGGCAGCCAGATCTTTCTTGCTGATAGTAAGCTTTATTTCATCTATGCCAGCAGACATGTTCAGTAGAATATCTGCCACTCGTTGTTCTACATCATGGAGACCCAAGGCTTCGATCATGTTTTCTGCATTTTGCAGCCTTTTACTCAATTCTTCGATGATTTTAAGAGCAATGGTGGGTACTTCACGGATAATTCCGTTTAATTTTTGTCCATCAATGATACATACATCAGTAGATTCCAGAGCTTCCGCATTACTATTGAGGGGAGCATTAATAAACAGGGAAAGTTCACCCATAAAATCACCAGGATATAATATCCTGATAATCTGTTCTTTCCCTGACTCTGACACTTTATAAATCTTTACCTTGCCATGGTTGATTACATAGAGCCGTTCTTTAGCTTCTCCGCTAAAATATATGTTTTCCCCTTTTTTATATTCCCGGTCGGTAATGATTGCGGCTATCTGCGCCATTTCTTCCGGATTCAGGCTGCTGAAAATCGGCACTTTATGCAGGCAAGTCCTTTCTGCTTCACAATGACAATGGTCATTACTGCAATGATTCTCAACCATGGTAACCACCCTTCCTTCCGTAACAATCTCATACTTATTTTTCCTTAAACTGCAGTAACGAATCCCATTAACGATTACCATCAAAACACTGAGGATTTGAACTAATATACTGGACGATATAAAAAGAGCTTTTGCCAGTACCCCAACCACCAGAACTGCACCACTGCTGTTTACCCTTCTGCTTCTTCTTTTTCTATATATAAAGCTATTTTTTCAGTTATTTCAAGCCTGTTTCCTATAGCAGCCTTCTGGTGCTGATCATAAGCAACTCTTCACCGACTTTTGCTTTCATTGCCCTGCCCGGTGATTGTTTCAGTATCCTTATGTGCAATTAGATTTTTACCTAACGGCCAAACCACGCTGCCGAGAATATAGTAACGGGCTAAATTTTCCAGATACTATTGCGTATTTGCTGTTTTGTCCTGGGCTTCTTCCACCATCTCCAGAATTCCAGCAAAGGCATCTCCTTCTTATTTATTTTTCACCCAGGATGCCAAATCCTAATCTTTCAATAGTTTTCTTAATTTCTTTTCCATCCCCCAGCTCTTCTTCGAAATTTACTTTTACCTTGCTGGCATTGAATAATACTTCCACCTCTTTTACACTTTTCATTGATTTTACTGCCACTTCAATCTTTTGGGCACAAGTGGGGCAAATCAAAGCTTGCAATTGATATGTTTTTTTTTATTCATTAAATTTATCCTCCTTTTCATATAATTTCCCTTGATTTAAATACATAATAAAACGAATAAGGATGATAAGCTTTGACCCTAGTCAAATTTCTGATAATACTTTTTACTAAATAAGTAAAGTTTCTGATTTTCTTATGGTATATCACAGCAGCAGTATAATTACAGCATAATCCACAAAATATAAATTAGATCATATTTTTTCCTTGATAAGGTTTTAATCTAAATATGAATAGGTGAATAATTTGTTTAATAAATATAAGATCTTTGTCTTTGCCCTGTTATTCGGTTTATCTGCCTCATTCATCTATAATTTTGATAATAAAGAGCATGATTACTTAGAAAATGTCCAAGTAAAAGAACCTTACTATGCCAAAAACTTCCCCGGGGACACGCAAATGGAAAATTCAGGGCCCATTAATAAAGTCCCATGGAAAAATGATCAGGCATTTTTAAAAAAACAGCAGCAGTATAGGACTTTCGTGCAGATAGCTGCCTTTAGAACTGTACTGGAAGAATCCACACCGGGCGAAAAAAATAATTTTCATTTAGCGGCAAAGCTTTTACAGGGAACAGTAGTTGAACCGGGGGAAATTTTTTCTCAGAATGAAACGCTGGGTCCCTATACTTATGAAAAAGGCTTTCAGGATGGCATTATGTATATTGGCTCCCAACTGGTTCCCACGGCAGGAGGTGGTGTCTGTAAATTGGCCACAACCCTTTATAATACAGCCATTTTAGCCGGCTTGCCTGTTGTGGAAAGACATCCTCACGGAATGCCGGTTGTTTATGTACCTTTGGGACAGGATGCTACAGTATCTTTTGGAGCAAAAGACCTGAAATTTAAAAATAATACTGATTCCCCGATTCTTATTTGGGCACAAGGCATTGATAATCATTTATATGCAGGCTTTTACGGTACAGTTGAACCAGCCAGGATTGAATGGCATCATAAGGTCATAAAAGAAATTGAAACCTATACTATATATCGCTACAATAAAGAACTTGCTCAGGGCTTTGAGCAAGTCATCAATAACGGTATGAACGGGGCAGTCGTAAAATCTTGGATCAATATATATCAGAACGATGGTGCAGAAAGCACCAGAGAACTGGGGCTTAGTTATTATAAACCTATGCCGCGTATAATTGAAAAGGGTCCTGATAACATTCCTGTCAACAGGGAAGAATAATCTGCTTCCTTTTTAACGATTTTAATTGTTTAAAACAGATATTTAAATGTAGGTTTAGCGACAATATAGCTTTAAACATTGATCATGAGCCCGCCAACACCCGCATAAGTCCCTAAGGTTGCACCCATTTCAGAGATAATGATCTCTTTTTTTGGACTATACATCTCCTTTATGGCTTGAGCCAATTTTTGCGCTTCTTCCGGACAACTTACATGACTGATACCGATCAGTTTTTCCCGTACAGTATCGCCCTGTAGTTCTCCAAGCATACTTACCAACCTGTGTATAGCCTTATTTCTGCCTCTTACTTTTTCAACTACCACTGGCACACCATCAGAATTTCCCCGCAAGATCGGCTTTATATTCAGGAGTGTGCCTGCCATTCCCTGAAAACTGCTGAGACGTCCACCGCGAACCACATTTTCCAGCGTATCTAATGTGAACAAGACTTCCCTGGTTTTCCTGATCGTATTTAAATGTTCAACAATAGCATTTGCCGTAAGACCCTGAGCTGCCATATAAGTAGCCTTAATAGCTGCAATGCCTGTCCCCAGAGACGCCGTTAAACTATCAAAGACTTGAATGTTCTTGCCGCCGATCATTTCACTGGCCATTAATGCTGTCTGATAGGTGCTGCTTAATGCGGAGGAAAGACTAACAAATATTATTTCTTCGGCTTCTTTTAAACCTTTTTCAAAACTGGTTATGAAAGTCTGGGGGTCCGGTGCAGAAGTCTTGGGCAGAGTCTTTGACCGTTTCATTTTTATCACAAATTCCGAAGGACTGATTTCAAATCGGTCCAAATAAGTATCCTGATCATCAAAGGTTACTTTCAGTGGGATCATCTCGATATTATACTGATTCAGCAGTTCTAAAGGTAAATCGCATGAGGTATCAGTTATGATCTTAACAGCCATAAGTCTCATCTCCCAAATTCAAAATTATCTACAACTTTACTATATTTTACCTAATAATTTTTTCTGTCTCAATAATATCATCATAAAACAGCGCTTTTTATCATTTTATACTTTTTTTATCCTTCTACAGTGATTTCCTTGATTAGTTTTTTCAGTGCCCGCTTTTCGATACGGGAAACATAGGATCTTGAGATACCAAGCTTTCTGGCGATTTCTCTCTGGGTTTCTTTCAGACCGTCAAAAAGGCCATATCTCATTTCTATGACCTGCCGTTCTCTATTACTAAGTATATCAATTTTTCCTCGTATTTTTTCTTCCTGGAGTTTGGCTTCTACAAATTCCACAATTTCGTTATCAGTAGTAAGAACATCTATGAGTGATATTTCATTGCCTTCTTTGTCATATCCTATAGGATCATAAATAGAAACTTCTTTTTTCAGCTTTTTTATATTACGAAGATGCATTAAAACTTCATTTTCAATACAACGGGCAGCATAAGTTGCCAGTCTTACCCCCCGTTCTTCATTATAAGTTTTGATGGATTTGATCAAACCTATGGTTCCGATGGAAATCAGATCCTCCATATCTTCGCCGCTGGTGTCATACTTGCGTACTACATGGGCTACAAGACGGAGATTATGTTCAATCAACTTGTTTCGGGCTTCTTCACTGCCGTTTTTCATCAGTTCCAAATAGTTTTTTTCTTCCTCTTCTTCAAGTGGATGGGGAAATACCTGATT
>JAAZFJ010000287.1 GCA_012511795.1 Syntrophomonadaceae bacterium | reverse complement strand
TTAGCGATTTTACCGCCTTTAATTATCTATGAACGGCCGAATAAATATAGCCAGGAGATTTTAAGAATATATAATATGATTTAATGCACTAAACCAGGAGTTGATTGGCACATGGGCATACTATACATATGTGGCACACCAATAGGTAACTTGGAAGATGCCAGCATCAGATTACTAAAAACATTACGCAGCGTAGACTTGATTGCCTGTGAAGATACCCGCCACACTATAAAATTATTGAACCGATATAAAATTAGGAATAAACTGGTGAGCTATCACCAACATAGCCGGCAGGAAAAGGAAGAATTTTTAATAAAGCAATTATTAGCAGGAAAGAATATAGCGCTGGTTTCCGATGCAGGCATGCCAGGAATTTCAGATCCCGGTGAACTACTGATAAAAAGAGCAATCAATGAGGGAATTGATATCCAGATAATTCCCGGCCCTACAGCATTAATTGCAGCTTTAACTATATCCGGATTTGATAGCACTTCTTTTATATTTGCAGGTTTTTTACCAACAAATTCAGGAAAAAGGAAACAAAATTTACAACAATATTTGAATGAGCGTAGAACTGTAATTATTTACGAAGCACCCCACAGGCTAAATGCAACTTTGGCAGATATAGAGTCAGTGCTGGGAACGGAGCGTAATTTAGCTGTGGTACGTGAATTAACCAAAAAATTTGAACAAGTAAAGCGGGGAAGAGTAAGTGAGATAAAAGAATATTTTACATTTACACCACCCAAAGGCGAATTTTGTCTGCTGATTGAGGGAACAACAATCAATGCTAAGCCACCGGACATTGAAACTATATCAGAGGAAGTAAAAGAGCTTATAAAAAGGGGTGTAAATAAAAAAGAGGCCTTAAAAATAAAGGCCCGGGAATATCAAATTAAAAAAAATACTTTGTATAAATACTTTGTTGAAAATAATGACTAACCAACTTGTTTGCTTAACTGGGTCAAACAGCTTTTACATATGTTTTTGCCCTTGTAATTTATGACATCCTCCGCATTTGTGCAGAAAATACAAGCTGGTTCATATTTCTTTAGAACGATCTTTTCGCTGTCTACATAGATTTCCAGGGCGTCCTTTTCTTCGATACCCATGGTTCTCCTAAGCTCTATGGGAATTACTATGCGTCCTAATTCATCTACCTTTCTTACTACACCTGTTGATTTCAACATTTTACAGCGAATCCTCCCTTATTAAATTTTAACTCATGGCAAATATACCAAAGATGGTAGAAATAGTCAAGTGCAAGTTCAACATTAATGGACAAAAAAAGTTATAAAATGCTTTAAAGTATAAAATTGCATTCCCACAGGTAAGATGAGAAGACAAAAAATAGCAATGGGGGTTTGAACATAAGCATATGGGGAGACTTTTGTGGTAAACTATACAACATATACCGCTGATTGTTTAATTGTAGTAAAATCTGGTTGTTGGATATTAAAACCGCATTTTTAAAAATTGTGGAGGGACAAATGATGCAAAAAAATAAAAACTTTTATATAACTACGCCTATATATTATCCAAGTGATAATCTTCATATAGGACATGCTTACACAACTGTGGCAGCAGATTGTATAGCTAGATTTAAAAGAATGCAGGGTTATAATATTTTTTATCTGACTGGCACTGATGAACATGGACAAAAAATCGAAAAGGCTGCGATAGACAAAAATATGACGCCACAAGCTTATATAGATGATATCGTAAGCAATATTCGTAAATTATGGGATACCCTATTGATCACTCATACTGATTTCATCAGGACTACTGAACAAAGACACCAGGAAGTAGTGCAGGAAATATTTCAACAGGTTTATGATCAGGGTGATATTTACCTCTCTGAATACGAAGGATGGTATTGTCTGCCTTGTGAAACATTTTTTACTGAAAGACAGTTAGTGAACGGAAAATGTCCTGATTGTGAACGGGAGGTTCAACTTTTAAAAGAAGAAAGTTATTTTTTTAAAATGTCCAAATACGCCCACCGGTTACTGGATCATATAAATGAACATCCAGATTTTATTCAGCCAGAATCTAGGCGTAATGAAGTCATTAATTTTATAAAAAGCGGTTTGGATGATTTATGTGTATCAAGGACAACTTTTAAATGGGGCATACCTGTGCCATTTAATGAAAAACATGTAGTTTATGTATGGTTTGATGCTTTAATCAACTACCTGACAGGGATCGGATATGCTTCAGACCAACAGTTATTCAATAAATACTGGCCTGCTGATGTTCACCTAATGGCCAAAGATATATTGCGCTTTCATGCCATAATATGGCCAATCATGTTAATGGCCTTAAATCTTCCTTTGCCGAAAAAAGTATTTGCTCATGGCTGGATCATGCTCGAGGGTGGTAAAATGTCAAAATCCAAAGGCAATGTTATTGATCCAAGAATATTGGTTGAAAAATATGGTGTTGACGCAATACGGTACTATTTAGTCAAAGAAATGAGCTTTGGGCAAGATGGAATGTATTCTGAAGATATGCTGGTAAATCGTATTAATTCAGATTTGGCTAATGATTTAGGTAATCTCATCAGTCGTACAGCAGCTATGATCATGAAATATTTTAACGGTCAAATCCCGAAACCTCTAAAACCAGGATCTATTGACGAAGAATTGAAAGAAACAGCTGAAAAAACTTTTCAGGATGCCACGGTAAAATTAGAAAAATTAGATTTCTCAGCTTATTTAATTAGCTGCACCAGATTAATTTCTCGGGCCAACAAGTATATTGATGAAACCGAACCATGGCGGTTAGCTAAAGATGAAAAGCAAAAAGACCGTTTAGGCACTGTATTATATAATCTGATTGAGTGTATAAGGATTGCAATTGTATTGATGGCGCCCACTATGCCCCTGCTGCCTGAACGCGCCAATAAGCAGTTG
This sequence comes from Syntrophomonadaceae bacterium, assembly GCA_012511795.1. Taxonomy (GTDB): domain Bacteria; phylum Bacillota; class Syntrophomonadia; order Syntrophomonadales; family Syntrophomonadaceae; genus UBA1368. The sequence continues at coordinate 1,585 of JAAZFJ010000287.1, read as the reverse complement.
AATATTTTTGATAATATTCAGGAACTTACTTGGCAAAGTGCTGGTGAGTGGGGTATCAGCACGCCGGGAAATCAGGTTAAAAAGGGAGAAATACTCTTCCCCAGAATAGATTTTCAACAGATGGAGGAGAAAAAATTGGCAGATTTAAATGAACAAGTGAATAAAACCCACAATGCAGCTGTGGATCAGACCACTAATGAAAAAGAGTATATAAGTATTGATGATTTTGCCCGTTTAGATTTAAGAGTGGCAGAGATCATTTCCTGCGAAAAAATGGAGAAAGCTGATAAGCTGTTGATTTTAAGAGTAAAAATTGGGGAAGAAGAGCGTACAATTGTATCAGGTATTGCTCAGCATTATAATCCTGAACAGCTTATTGGGTAAAAAGTAGTTGTTGTAGCTAATTTAAAACCCACCAAACTTAGAGGGACACTATCAGAAGGTATGCTGCTTGCTGCCTCTGATGAAGACAATGTTGAAGTATTGATGATACAAAGTGATATCGCTTCCGGCAACCGGGTCAAATAGTTCTGAAAACAGGAGGAAGCAAATGTTAGTTGATACCCATGCCCATTTGCAGGATGAAGCCTTTAATGACATTAAGGCTGTTTTGTCCAGGGCGTTTGACAATGGTGTTGAAAAAATATTTTGTATAGGATATGATTATGAGTCTTCGGTTACAGCAGTAAATCTTGCTGGCAAGCATAGGGAGATCTTTGCAGTAATCGGAGTTCACCCACATGATGCCAAAGAGCTTGATGACGAAATGCTGGCAAAACTTTATGATTTGGGTAAAAAGCCTAAGGTTGTTGCAATTGGTGAAATTGGACTTGATTATTATAGAAATTTATCACCAAAAGAAGTACAGAGAAAAGCCTTTCAAGAACAGTTGAAATTAGCCAAAGAATTAAATAAACCAGTAGTGATCCATGACCGGGATGCTCATCAAGAGGTAATGGAAATATTAAAAGCAGAAAAAGGCGGTTTAAATGGCGGCATAATGCATTGCTATTCAGGTCACCTACCCTTGGCCGTAGAACTGATGAAGATGGGATTTTATATTTCATTTGCCGGTCCAGTCACTTTTAAAAACGCTAAAAAAGCCCATGAAGTAGCTGCCAAGATACCTTTGGAAAGGTTGCTGGTGGAAACAGATTGTCCTTACCTGACCCCGGAACCATTTCGGGGGAAAATTAATGAACCGGCCAATGTACTATTTATAGCTGAAAAAATCGCTGAACTGAGAAAAAAAACAACTCAGGAGATAGCTTACCATACAACCTTAAATGCCCACAGGGTATATAATTTAAAATTTTAAACTACGGGTTGCTAAATATTTCCTTAATAACAAACTTTTTAAATGAATAAGGATATTATGTATTAAAGATAAACTTAATTTAAAAAGTTTAAAGGTTATTAAACAAGGTCATAATTACATTAAATGGAAGCAAAGTTGACTTTTCGCTAGCCATTTAGCTAAAATGTAAAAGACCTTCCATAACAAAATATTTGTTTTGGAAAAAGAAAGGAATGAAAAGCAATGCTTGTGTGGTCTAAGAAGAGGACTTACCTTCTAGCTGGGATA
>JAAZFJ010000286.1 GCA_012511795.1 Syntrophomonadaceae bacterium | reverse complement strand
TTTTGAGAGTTTTGCTTAAAATGTCACCCTTAGCGGTAGCGAAGGAGCTACAGAACTTGCCAGACTCTTTGCTATCGCTCAGAGTGACAGTATTAAAGGGATATATTGAATTATGCAAAAAAATACTGTTAGAGGGTGACTCGCCTGGCTCCATTGAGTATTCCGGAGCAGTTTACACCGTCTGTCCGGTGGTTGGAAACCGTCATTCCGCTTTAATGGAAACCATCGTACCGTAAGCAGAAACCGTGTTTTAAAATCCTCCTCCGATATAATGTATCAATGCACCTGAGGGTGTAAATACATTTGAAGGAGGTCACCACAAAATGACCAAGTATCGGGAAATCCTTAGACTTCATAGTCTTGGATTCAGCCAGCAGAACATTGCTTACAGCAGCAATGTCTCTAAGAAAACAGTCAATCGAGTCATCAACAGGGCTAAAGAACTTAATATTTCATGGCCACTTGACGACAATCAGACTGATGCTGTATTAGAACAAATCCTGTTTCCCAAATCCAAAGCAAACACCGCTAAGAAAATACCGGATTTTGCTTACATCCGCAAGGAACTACTTAAAAATGGAGTCAGCAAAAAGCTCTTATGGACCGAATACATGGAGGATTGCCGTCTGAACAATGAGCAGCCCCTTATGTATTCCCAATTCTGCTACTACATCCAGCAAGATGAGCAGAAACGTCGTGCTACCATGCACATAGCCCGAAAACCGGGCGAACAAGTCGAGGTCGATTGGGCAGGTGATCCTGCACAAATCATAGACCCGGATACCGGTGAAATCATTGCAGCAAGTATATTCGTAGGTGTCATGACTTACAGCCAGTATGCCTATGTCGAAGCCTTTATCAACGAAAAACAACAGGCATGGATCACTGCCCATATCCATATGTACCAGTACTTCGGCGGTGTGGCCAAGATTCTGGTCTCGGACAACTGTAAGACAGCTGTGATCCGTAATGGGGGCTGGTACAACCAGCAGGTCAACACCACCTACTATGAAATGGCAGAACACTATGGCACGGCCATCATTCCTGCCAGAGTCAGAAAGCCTAAGGACAAGCCAAATGTGGAGGGATCTGTCGGGAACATATCCACCTGGATCACCGCAGCTCTCCGCAATGAGCAATTCTTTTCTCTGTATGAATTAAACAAGGCAATACGAGAAAAGCTAGAAGCCTTTAATGTCCGGTTATTCCAAAAGAAAGAGGGTAGCCGGATCAGTTTGTTTCTTGCGGAAGAACAGCCACTTTTGGCACCTTTACCTGCTACCCCCTATGAACTGGCAGCTTGGAAAAAAGCCACTGTTCAGTTCAATTATCATATATCTGTTGATAGAATGCTATATTCTGTTCCTTGTGAGTATATCAAACGCAAGGTCGATGTAAGGATAACAGAGACAACCATTGAAGTTTTCTTTAACCATAACCGCCTATGTTCACATGCCCGTCTACACGGTAGGCCTGGGCAGTACAGCACCATTGTGGAGCATATGCCGGAAGACCACCAGAAATATCTGGAATGGAACGGCGATCGATTCCGTAAATGGGCTGATAAAATTGGTATCAATACTTATCAAGCTGTTGATGCAATACTTACCTCCCAACGGGTGGAACAACAGAGCTACAAAAGCTGTATGGGACTTCTGAAGCTTGCGGATAAATATTCCGCAGAGCGTCTGGAAGCAGCCTGTAAAAAGGCTCTTTCCTACACCGCAGCACCTAGCTACAAGAGTATTAAAAACATACTCACAGCTGGGAAGGATGGTCCGATTACTGATCAATCCCAAGCGCCTGAATCCACCACAAACAAATACGGCATCACCAGAGGTGCCGGTTACTATGGGAGGTAAACAGCTATTATGACAAATCAAAGTACTATCGATAAATTGATTGAAATGCGCCTTACTGCGCTGGCGGACGCATTTCGTAACCAACTGAGTGATCCCAGAATGAAGGAAGTACCTTTCGAGGACCGTCTTGGTATGCTGGTGGATATCGAATACACCAGCCGCAAAAACAACCGCCTTAGAAGATTAATCCGGCAGGCTGAATTAGATCAGCCAGATGCCAGCATCATGGATATCAACTATACCTCAGGCAGAAGGCTGAACAAGTCGTTACTGCAAAGACTGGCAACCTGTGAATACATCATTGAGCACCGGAATATTTTTATTTCCGGCGCAACTGGCAGTGGTAAAACCTACTTGGCTTGTGCATTTGGCATGGAAGCCTGCAAGCAGTATTATTCAGTCAAATACGTTAGGATGCCTGACCTTCTTCTTGATCTTGAAATAGCAAGAGCTGAAGGTTTTTACAGAAAAGTTATGAACAAGTATACCAATCCAGTGCTGCTCATTCTGGACGAATGGCTGCTTTTGAAGCTTTCAGAATCGGAAAGCAAGGATATCTTCGAACTGCTTCATAAGCGCCGGAAGAAATCCTCTACCATCTTCTGTTCCCAGTTCCGTCAGGAAGGCTGGTACGATCAGTTGGGCGGTGATAACAGTACAATAGCGGATGCAATTCTCGACCGCATTGTACACGACGCATACAAAATCAATATCGAAAGCATTGATCCATCGAAAGACATTTCAATGCGTGAAGTATATGGTCTAGACAAATTGCTTAGCGAGTAAAAAAGTTATCAAGTGCGGTTCCCAGTTCCGGACAGGCGGTTTCCAATTCTCCGGAACTGCGTCTCCGCCGCACCGGAATATGCA
>JAAZFJ010000285.1 GCA_012511795.1 Syntrophomonadaceae bacterium | reverse complement strand
GGCTCTTATGGCATAATGGAAGATTATAAAATCTCACGCATTTACAAAGATGCCATTTTGGGTCCACAAATTGAAGGCGTTTCAGATATGCAAAAATTAATAGTAGCCAGCAATATATTAAAATAATGTAATAATAATTCGTTATGCATATTAAATGCTTTAACTTTATGACATAAGGGGAGTGTATGTTGGGCATTTTTTATACTTCATGCTACATTATTTAGACCTGCGAACGGGAGCCGTGAAGGTGAGCTGGAATTAATAGTATCGCAATGGATCAGGACAACATAAAGTGCTTGTTGAAAACCGCTTCACGGTGAATATCACCAATTGCATGTTGAGAGAATAGAAGTTATATAAACCTAGATTGTTAACCCCCCTAATACGTACAAGTACAGGGGGGTTAACTTATATAAAGAATAGAGGAGGAGGGATACTAAAAATCATCAAAATTTGAACATTTCTAAATCTACAAAACCCTGCCGTAAATATCTTTATACTGACGAATAAGTTCAGAACGAAAATCAGGGTGAGCAATTTCTATTAATTCACGGGCTCTTTCAGTATTTGTTTTACAGAATAAATTAGCTACACCATATTCTGTAACAACGTAGTGAACATCATTTCTGGTATCACTTAAGGGTGTTCCTGGATTCATTTGGCACTTAATCCTTGAAATGGTGCCATTCTTAGCGGTTGAAGGAAGAACAATAACAGGTCTGCCATTGTGAGCCATTGCCGACCCTCTTATAAAATCTAACTGTCCACCGATGCCGCTATACTGTTTAGTCGCTATCGATTCAGATGCCACCTGGCCTAATAGATCAATTTCCATAGCCTGATTAATGGCTACCATATTATCATTCTGTGCAATGGTTCGAGGGTCATTAACATAATCAACAGGCATAAATTGAAAAACAGGATTTTCATGCACAAAATCATATATTTTCTTAGTGCCTTCACAAAAGGTAGCAACTATTTTCTCTGGCCAGAGCGTTTTCTTTTTCCCATTAATTATGCCAGATTCTATCAATTCGATAATTCCGTCAGAAAACATTTCAGTATGAATACCAAGGTCATTCTTTTCTTTAAGATAGTATAAAAGAGCATCTGGGACAGTCCCAGCACCCATTTGCAAAGTATCGCCATCATTAATAAGCGATGCGACATTTCTTCCTATTGCATCAGTTACTCTGTCCTTACTGGCAAATCTTTGCAGTTCCAGCAATGGCCAGTCATTTTCCACAAAATAATCAAATTTTGAAACATGCACTAAAGATTCACCATAAGTACGGGGCATATTGGGATTAACTTCTGCGATAACAATTTTGGCACTTTCAATTAGTTGTTTGGAATGATCAACTGAAATTCCCAGACTGCAATAACCAAATTTATCAGGTGGAGACACCATGGTTAAAAAAACATCTATCGGAATTAAACCTTCACGAAAAGCCCGGGGGAATTGATGGAAATTTAATGGCAGAAAATCTCCGCGTTTTTCCCAAACGGCTTGCCGTGTATGAGGGCCTAAAAACATTGAATTGAGTACAAAGTGACCTTCCATTTCCGGCTTACAATATGGAGAACTACCTAATGAAACGCCTTCGACAATAGTTACATTTTCCAATTCCTTGTATCTTCTGACCATATGATCAACTAAATACTCCGATTCGCTGGCCGCATGTCCTGGCACTACCCTGTCGCCAGATTTAATTACCTTGACTGCTTCTTCTGCTGTAGTTAATTTTTGTTTGTAAATATCACGCCAATTCATTTTTATGTTCCACCCTTCCAAATTAAAAATTCGAATAATAGAGATTGAGCTGTTATATAAAGTCTAGTTAGAGAACTTGACTTGCAAGAAAGGTGCCATAATAATCTTTGCAAAATAATTTTTAATTGATTAGAATTAGGAAAAAGGGGGGAATTCATTGAACAAAGATTTTAATTACTTAGATGAAAAACCTGCCTTGGAGGAAATTATTGAACATTATTTTGAAGCAATATTTGTTGCTGATAGTAATGGGCAAGTTATGCTGGCTAATCCAGCTGCTGCAAGTATTCTGGGCATTCCCTTAGATAAACTGATTGGAGCTAATGTTTCGCATTTGGTCAGTGAGGGTTACTATGATAGGTCAACTGTGCTCGAAGTTATAAAAACCAAGAAGAGTGTAATGGAAGTGCTGAATACCAAGCACGGCAAAAAAATTGTATCCAACAGTCATCCCCTGTTTGATGATAACGGTAATATAGTGATGGTATTGTCCACCGGCGTCGAAAGAGATATAATTCGAGAATTTACTACAACATTAGAAAGAGAAAGAGAAGCAAAAGACAAATATAGGAATGAAGTAGAATACCTCCGTGACCGAAACCTGGAAAAAGATAAAATTGTTGCTAAAAGCTCCTTAATGAGAAATGTTTTATTACAAGCTAATAAAATCGCAGCTACTGACAGCACAGTAATGTTATACGGTGAATCTGGCACAGGTAAAGAAGTTATCGCCAAATATGTCCACCGCTATAGTCACCGCAAAAACGCTGCTTTTGTTACAGTAAACTGTGCGGCTATACCAGACAATTTATTGGAATCAGAATTATTTGGCTATGAAAAAGGAGCATTTACAGGAGCTAGTAATAAAGGCAAACCAGGGTTGTTCGAAATCGCAGATAAAGGAACCCTTTTTCTAGATGAAATAGCAGAGTTGCCTTTATTTCTACAACCCAAATTATTACGGGTTATTGAGAACGGTGAAGTTAGAAAAATTGGTGCTACAAATGATAAAAAAGTTGATGTACGCTTAATAGGTGCTACCAACAAAAACCTGAAGAAAATGATTGCCGATAACACTTTTAGAGAAGACTTGTTTTATAGATTAAATGTTATTCCAATTACGCTTCCCCCATTAAGAAATAGACCTGAAGATATAGTTGCCCTGGCAGAAATGTTTTTGCAGGAGTATAACATAAAGTATAGATTCAACAAGTACTTCGGGCCTGGAATAGTTAATGATTTGCTCCATTATAATTGGCCGGGCAATGTAAGGGAACTGAAGAACATTATTGAAAGACTTTTTTTAACCACACAAGGTGATGAGATAAATAGCTATGAAACTGGTATTACGATGCCAGTTAAAGAAAATATAGTGAAAAGACCAGAGGGCGTCGATATAGGGAAAAGTCAATATAGTGGAAATCTTAAAGAAGTATTGGGGCAGGTAGAAAAGCAATATATAGAACAAGTTATCCAGGAGTGTAATGGTTCAATAAATGAAGCGGCACAAAAATTAGGTATTCACAGATCGGTTTTATTCAGAAAAAGGAAAGGCCATGATGATGCAAATAAACAACATGTTGTTGAATAGCAACACGCTTTGTTGTTAAAAAAAAACGGAACTAGGGATTAGAGTCCGTTTTTTTTTGTTTTTAAGTTAGGCACGAATTTTGCTTAAACAATTAATAGAAACAATTTATTCAGATTAGAGAAGAGGGGAGGTACCTATTCTAGTCGCAGCTGAATATAAAAAGGAGGAATTGTTTAATGAAATTTAGAAGGGGTAAATTGATAAGTCTATTATTGTTGATTTGTTTCGCAGTTGTATCTGTAGCAGGTTGCGGAGGCGCGGCAACAGAAAAAGAACCTGTCACTACTGGTGAGGTTGGAGATACTTTACGTTTGGGTGCTATATATCCATTGACCGGACCTTTGGCTAAACTTGGACAAGAAGAACAAAAAGGTGCGCAAATTGCAGCTGATCTGAGAAATGATGCGGGCGGAATTAATGGTAATAAGATTGAATGGATATTTGCAGATGCTCCGACTCCCGAAGCCGGTGTAAGTGAGGCTGAGAGACTTATTACAGTAGAAAAAGTTCCTGTTATCATGGGCTCTTACTCCAGTGGAGTTGCCTATGCAGCTTCAGCTGTTGCTGAAAAAAACAAAGTAATTTATTGGGAAAACAGTGGTGTAGCAGATAACATTACCCAAAGAGGTTTTAAATATCTGTTCAGATTCGGAATCACTGGTACCAGTCTCGGCGAAACTACCATTAAAATGCTCAGAGACGTAATCGCGCCTGAGTTAGGAAAAGACCCGAAGGACTATAAAATAGGAGTTATTTGGGAAGACAGCTCCTTTGGAACCAGCGTTGGACAAGGTGCTATAGGTTTGGCCAAGGAATTAGGCTATAATGTAGTTTTTACAGAATCTTACAGCGCAAAAACTACTGATTTATCGTCTCTTGTAATGAAGTTAAAACAAAACGATATTGACATATTGATACCTACAAGTTATGTAGCAGATGGATTATTGCTATTTAAACAAATGCAAGAACTTAATTTTGTTCCAGAAGCTGTAATTATGGGAGGAAATGCCACCCAGGATCTTAAAGCAGCTATGGGTGAAAAAATTAACGGCTTGGCCCATTCTGATATTACTCAGCCCCGTACTAATGAAGCAATGGCCCCTGGTTTAGAAGCATTTATGAAAGAATACAAGGAAAGATACGGCTCCGAACCATATTCAGGCCATGTTATTAGGGCATATGCGGGTGCTAATGTGTTGTTTGATGTACTGGAAAAAGCCGGCTCAACTGATGCTGATAAAATAGCAGAAGCAGCCAGAAGTTTGGATTTACCACTGGGTTCTACCGCAGCTGGATGGGGCGTCAAATTTGCGCCTGAAGGTGACCCCATGATGGGAACAAACGAACGCGCTGAAGCTTATGGTTGTATTTGGTATAAGGATGAAATCTTTACGGTATGGCCAGTAGAAGGTCAGTTGGAAGATGTTGAAGTTCTCGTTCCATGGCCCGCTCGCTAAAATAAGATACGCAATAAAGAAAGAATTAGATGGACGCAATTGCGTCCATCTAATTCCTAAAGAAATATTTGTAATTAATATTGTTTTGTGAAGAGAGGTGTCAAAATGGAAATATGGATGCAGATTTTAGTGAACGGCATCCTCACTGGCGGTATATTTGCATTGATAAGTATAGGACTGACTTTAATATTTGGTGTAATGAATATAATCAATTTTGCCCATGGCGAATTCCTCATGATATCAATGTATTTAGTCTATTGGATGAATGTCAAGATGGGGATGGATCCATATGTTGCGATTATATTTATAATACCAATTATGTTTGTTGTTGGTTTGGTTGTTTATAAAGCAACCTTAAATCCAATTATTGAACGTTCGGAGCTTTTCACCATATTGATGACAGTAGCATTGATGATACTTCTTCAGAACCTGGCCCTGATGCTTTGGAATGCAGACATAAGAAGTATAAATATTGATTATGCAGCATCAGCTATTGGAACAGAGAATATAAGGTTTGGAATTACAAAAATAGCTTCGTTTGCTATAGCGATAGGAACAGCAATCGGATTAATGATTATCTTAAGTCGCACTTGGATTGGAAAATCAATTAAGGCTACATCGCAAAACAGAACAGCGGCTAAATTAATGGGTGTCGACACTATTAGAACTTATACCATCGCATTTGCGTTAGGAATAGCTACGGTAGGTATTGCTGGAGCGGCACTGGCACCAATTTTCAGCATATATCCTACAGTAGGTACTCAGTTTGGTACAGCTTCATTTGTAGTTGTAGTTTTAGGTGGACTGGGGAATGTTCCAGGAGCAATTATAGGTGGTCTTATAATTGGCTTAATCGATTCTATAAGCGGATTCTTACTTCCAGTTGGTTTCAAAGAGGCGATTTATCTTGGAGTATTTTTGCTTGTTCTTCTGCTAAAACCAAACGGATTATTCGGCCAGGGTGCTGCTGGAGGTGGAAGATAAATGAGCTATATAAAAAGCATTATAAATAATAAAGCGAAACTTTTTTTGACGTTAATTGCCGCGGTTGCTATTATGGCCATGCTCGTTCCGGCTTCAGCGGGAAATGCTTTCATTCAAAATATGATTATCATGATGCTGCTCTGGGCTGGACTCGCTTCGGCCTGGAATATTATTGGCGGATATGCAGGCCAATTATCATTGGGGCACGCTGGATTCTTTGGTATTGGAGCATATACAGTTGTGCTATTGGCGGTTAAATTAGAAGTGTCTCCCTGGCTCGGATTAATTGCAGCCGTATTCTTGGCTGTAGTTGCGGCTGTGATTATAGGTTGGCCGTGTTTCAGATTGCAAGGTCCATTTTTTGCGCTGGCAACTGTTGCAGTTGGAGAAGTGCTAAGAATTCTGGCTATTAATTTTTCAGATTTAACTTATGGAACTAATGGAATTAGTGTCAAAATGGAATTTGGATTAGGATTTATGTTATTCAGAGAAAAATGGGCTTATGGAATTATGGCAATAGCTTTTCTGGCGCTTGTTTTGTATGCTGTAAAAAAATTAGAAAAATCGAGACTTGGTTATTATCTAGTAGCCATAAGAGAAGATCAAGATGCAGCGCGAAGTTTAGGTGTTAAAGCTTCACGGGCTAAATTGACTGCCTACATGATCAGTGCTGCTTTTACTGCAATTGGAGGGGTCATATACGCACAATATATTCTCTATATTGATCCTGATAGTGTTTTTGCATCTGCACTTTCTATGCAAATGGTGCTTATGACCATTGTTGGAGGTATGGGAACTTTATGGGGGCCTGTATTAGGTGCCGTATTGATGGTGCCTTTGGATCAATTTATACGAGCCTATTTTGGAGGATCAGTACACGGACTGCATATGGTTATATATGCAGTAATATTAATTTTAGTTATTTTAGTTATACCGCGGGGAATTGGGCCAACTTTATCAGATTGGGTTAAAAAGTATGATAAAAAAGCTGAAAGCGAGGGAGATAGAATATGAAGCCTATTTTAGAAGTGAAAAAAGTTAGCAAATTATTCGGAGGACTCCCCGCAGTTAATAATGTATCGTTTGATTTAGCTGAAAATGAAATTCTGGGATTGATTGGACCAAATGGAGCGGGTAAGACTACTTTGTTTAATCTGATTTCTGGTTATCACGAAATATCTAAGGGAGATATTTTATATCGGGGCCATAAAATATCAGGATTTTTGCCTGAACAAGTTTGTAGTCAGGGAATAGTTCGAACATTTCAGGTGGTTAAACCATTCGGCGAAATGACAGTTGAAGAAAATGTTATGGTGGGAGCCTTTTGCAGAACCGCAGATCCGAATCGTGCCAGAGTAAAAGCTCAAGAAACAATAAATTTTGTGGGACTGGATAAATATGCTGCTATGCAGGCTAGGAACTTAACCATAGCTGATAGAAAGCGTTTAGAATTTGCCAGAGCTCTTGCAACTGAACCTAAAATACTAATGCTGGACGAAGTTATGGCTGGCCTCAGGCCTAACGAAGTGGATGATTCATTGGAGCTTATTAGAAAAGTAAGAGCTTCAGGTATTACCATCATAATTGTGGAACATATAATGAGAGCAATTATGACAATTTGTGAACGAATATTAGTTTTGGACCATGGTGAATTGATAGCGGAAGGTACACCTCAAGAAGTTACATCAAACAAAAAAGTTATTGAAGCGTATTTAGGTAAGGAGGAATCCGCTGATGTTTAGAATAGAAAATATTACAGCAGGCTATGGAGATATTACCGTTTTACATGGGATTTCTCTTGAGATCCAAAAAGGAGAAATAGTATCTCTGGTTGGGGCAAATGCGGCAGGAAAATCGACTCTTTTACGGGCTATTTCTGGATTGATACCAATAGATGAAGGCGCTATATGGTTTGAAGATGAACGTATCGAACAGTTAGATATTAAAGATAGAGTTGCCAAAGGACTGATACAAATTCCTGAAGGACGTGAATTATTTCCAGGTATGAGCGTGCAGGATAACTTACTTATGGGGGCATTTAGTAAAGAACACCGAAAAAAAGCCAACAAAAATATGGAAAAAGTATATGAATTGTTTCCACGCCTGAAAGAAAGATATAAACAGATGGCTGGTTCCTTAAGTGGTGGAGAACAACAGATGGTTGCTATCGGCAGAGGATTAATGTCAGATCCAAAATTATTGATGCTTGATGAACCGTCACTTGGTTTGGCACCAATTGTTGTTCAGCAAATGATACAAATTATTAAAAAAATTAGCGAGGATATGGGAACAACAATTTTTTTAGTAGAACAAAATGTTAATCATGCTCTCAAGCTAGCTAAGCGCGGTTATGTTATGGAAAACGGGAATATAGTAATGAGTGGCTCAGGTCAAGAGTTATTGAACAACGAGCATATCAAGAAAGCATATCTAGGCATATAAAACGAAAGGAGATATTTAATTTTTGTGGCACAGTATAGAATTTACCCCATAATGGTCGGAAAAAATACTGCCAACAAAGCCATATTCACTCATATGGTTGATATGGATATCAATTTGGTAGTTCCAGTATATGTATATTATATCGAAGGTGGTCATAAAAAAATACTTGTCGACACAGGAGTAATGGAGCTAGGTTCAACCGGACTCTATAATGGTATTAGTATTAAGGAAGCAGGACCGCAGGCTGTATGTGCAGGACTTAAGAAATTCGGTGTGAACCCGGAAGATATAGATATTGTAATATTAACTCACCTGCACTTTGATCATGCAGCTAATTTAGAGCTATTTCCTCAGGCAGTTTTTTTCGTGCAGGAGTCAGAAGTAATATATGCACAAGAACCTCTTCCCATTCAAAAGGATGATTACCTGCCGGGAATAGCTCAGTTATTAAATAAGTATCAGGTAGTGACAGTTGATGGCAATTCCTGGGTGGCCCCAGGAGTGGAGATAATCCATGCACCTGGACATACTTCCGGTTTTCAAATTGTGGCAGTTGATACCTCCGAAGGTAAATATATAATTGCCGGAGATTTGGTCTATCTATATCTCAATCTTTATCCTGATACTAGTGAGATAATTGATGCGGATGGCAACAGAATTCAATGTACTCCAATCGTAGGTCATGACATATACCCGCCCGGAAATAACAGCAGTCTGACTGATTGGTATACAAGTATCAGTAAGGTATTAAGTTTATGCGGAGATAAGTCACATATAATTCCGGGACATTGCCCAACCATAATGGGTAAAATCTTCCCATAATTAATGAGTATCATATTTGGAAAATATTAAATCTGAGGAGATACAAATGAATTTTGAAACGATAAGTTTCCAACAGACTGATAAAATTGGAATAATAAAAATCAACCGTCCGGAGGCAAAGAATGCCCTGAATGAGCAGTTATTTAGAGAATTAAACCAGCTGTTGGACTCAATAAAAGAAAACGATAATATTAGAGTTTTGATTTTGACTGGTGGTGAAAAAGTATTTGCTGCAGGAGCCGATATAAAGCATATGGCTAGCTTGTACCCAATGGAAGCCGAAGAGTTTATTACCTTAATAAACTCTGCTTCCGACAAAATCGCTGGTCTTAACAAACCTACAATTGCCGCTATAGCAGGATATTGCCTTGGCGGAGGGCTGGAATTAGCTTTGGCTTGCGATATTCTTATTGCATCTCAAGGCAGCAAAATGGGGCAACCTGAAATAAATGTAGGTATTATACCAGGTGGGGGCGGCACTCAGAGACTAATCCGACTAATTGGGTCAGGTTGGGGAAAACGTTTAATAATGACCGGAGAGATAATTGATGCTAATCATGCATTACAGTTAGGATTAATAACTGAAATAACAGAACCGGATTTACTTATGAGTCGCGCAAAGGAGTTAGCTGTGAATCTGCAAAACAAGTCATCAGTGGCACTCCGTGCGGCTAAAAGATGTATTGAGCATGGGCAAAATGTTGAACTCGCATCAGGACTTGAATTTGAACAAAAGATGTGGGCTTTATTATTCTCTACCAACGATCAAAAGGAAGGTATGGAAGCGTTTATTCAAAAAAGAAGACCGCAATTTATTGGGAAATAGATTATAGATTGTTACTATTTACATTAAACAGCCGCAACGATAAAGGAGTTTGAGTTATGAATAAGTTTAAAAGTTATGAAACAATTGACCTGGAAGTAGTTGAACCGGGAATACTGGTCGTATCACTAAACAGACCCCAGAGATTAAATGCACTAAATCTGGCCATGATGGATGATCTGCTTGATTTATGGACAAGTTTACGGGAAGATTTAGAGACCCGGGTAATTATTTTAAAAGGAGCTGGAGAAAAGGGCTTTTGTGGCGGTGTAGACATCAAGGAAATCTTCCCGGATGAAATGCTCAATGCCCCTGATCTTTACCATTGGCAGACCAGACTGGGGGAACTTGAGTATCTGATGCGCAAAATTCCTCAGCCAATAATTTGTCTGGTTCATGGTGCCGCGACTGGTGCGGGATTTAGTTTTGCACTGGCTTCAGATATACGTATAATTGCACCTGATGCCAGATTCTCAGCTTATTATGTAAATGTAGGACTGGGGGGAGCCGATATGGGTTCCAGTTACTTCCTGCCCCGGTTAATCGGCGCAGGACGTGCGTATGATATGCTCTTGACTGGAAGGTTTATGGATGCTGAGGAAGCCATGCATTTGGGGCTTGTTTCGCAGTGTGTTGAACGGGATGAACTGATGAATAAAGGATTAGAAACTGCCCGCATGATAGTAGAAAAAGATCCATTAGCTGTAAGACTGACCAAGGAAGCAATCAACCAGAACATGGACTCTTCAAGTATGGAAAGGGTACTTACTATAGAAAACCGTAACCAAAGCCTGATGTTTATGCACAATCTTAGTCAGGGCAAGTATTTCATTGGCAAATAGATTAGTCTTAGAATTGTAAAATAGTAAAAAGCTGCTTCAAATCTGAAGCAGCTTTTTTACTATTTTACTTAATTGAAGTTTAAACAAGTGGTGGCACGATTATTGCAATAAATATAGTAAAAACCAATAAGAAAGGATGAAAACTATGAATAGAGAAGCAGTTATCGTATCGCCAGTTAGAACACCAGTCGGAAAATGCAGAGGAGTATTGGCACCAGTACCAGCATATAAGCTAGCAGCTGAAGTTATTAAAGAAACAGTAAACAGAACCAATGTTAATCCTGCGGAGATTGATGATGTCATATACGGAAACCTTTTTGCATTTGATGTTGCTAACATGGGCAGAATGGCTTTATTGGAAGCCGGATTGCCAATCGAAGTACCAGGGATGACAGTTGACAGGCAATGTTCCTCATCTTTAAATGCAATAGCTATTGCTGCATCACTTGTTATAAGCGGATTTGGGGACTTATTCATCGCAGGTGGAGTAGAAAGCGACTCCAGACGACCTTTTGTATTTGAAAAGCCGGAAAAGGGTTATCAAACTTCATTCCCCAAATGGTGCGGAATCCAGGTTTCTCCTCCGCAAGTGGGAAATCCTCCTATGGGTATTACTGCTGAAAATGTTGCTGAGCTATACGGTATTAGCCGCGAAGAACAAGATGAATTTGCTTATTTAAGTCACACAAGGGCAATTGCTGCGCAAAAGAATGGAGTCTTTGATAAACAAATAGTACCCATTACAATTCCACAAAAGAAAGGTCAAGCCGTACTAGTATCAAAAGACGAAGTCCCAAGAGAAAGTACAAATATGGAAGCTTTAAGTGCCTTGAAACCGGCATTTAAAAAAGATGGAACCGTTACAGCAGGAAATAGTTCACCTATGAGTGATGGAGCTTCTGCATGTATTGTTACTACCAGACAAAAAGCCGAAGAGATGGGTTGGCCGTGGATGCTTAAATTTAAATCCTTTGCTGTTGCAGCAGTTGATCCTAATTATATGGGACTGGGCCCCATTTATGCTACCAGAAAGCTTTTAAGTCGCACAGGTATGAGGTTAAACGATTTTGACCTGATTGAATTGAATGAAGCTTTTGCAGCACAGTCCTTAGCATGTATCAAAGATCTTAATATTGATTTGAACAGGTGTAATGTTAATGGAGGAGCTATAGCTCTAGGACACCCCTTAGCAGGAACAGGCGGCATACTGACTGCTAAACTGGCCTATGAAATGGAAGCGCGCGGAGCTAAGAACGGCTTGGTTAGCTTCTGTATTGGTGGTGGGCAGGGCTTAACTGCATGGTTTGAAAGCCGGTAAAGATGTTGCAAAATAACGATCGCAGTTGCAACATCGCAACATAATATGAGTTATTCAAGCAACATGCTATTATTTTTTACTATATTTCAATTGTAATTAGTTAAAAACTACAGGAGGAACAACATGGAAATTAAATCAGTTTTTATAATTGGTGCTGGCCTAATGGGAAGCGGAATAGCACAAGTTTCAGCTCAGGCTGGTTACAAGACTAAATTATTTGATGTAAATCCTCAAGCGTTGGAAGCAGCAATGGGAAATATCAAGAATTCCTATAACAAGTTTGTTGCTAAAGGTAAATTAACACAGGAACAGATAGACAAGGCTTTGGCAAATTTATCAGTTACTTCTCAGATGGATGATGCCAGTGAATTTGATTTAATAATTGAGGCAGTTTTTGAGAGTGTCGAACTAAAACAGAAGATATTTAAGCAATTAGAAACGATATGCAAACATGATGCTATTTTCGCTACAAATACTTCTGCTATTGCAATTACGAAAATCGCTTCAATAACAAAAAAACCTGATAAAGTTGTAGGATTACATTTTTTCAGTCCAGTACCTTTAATGAAACTAGTTGAAATTGTGAGCGGGGTTAAAACCAGTCAGGAAACGATTGATCTGGTGGCCAAAGTTGCCTCTGATTTTGGCAAAACTTCAGTGCTAGTTAAGAAAGATTTTGGTGGCTTTATTGTCAACAGAGTGTACCTGCCTTATATTCGTATGGCTTTATTAACTTTAACTGAGGGAGTTGCAGATGTTGAAGAAATTGATATCGGAGTTAAATTAGGCTTAGGTTATCCCATGGGTCCTTTTGAATTAGGTGATATGGTTGGTTGGGATATAATGTACAATGCAATGAATGCTATTTATAAGGACACTGAAGATAATGCTTTTGCTCCACCACTTTTACTTAAACGTCTTGTAGATGCAGGAGTGTTAGGCAAAAAAACCGGAGAAGGATTTTATCTCTATGATGACAAAGGACAAAAAATTGGAGTAAATAATGATCTAGCAATTATCTGACTCTCAACATATATCAGTGCTCTTTCCCCCTCCTTCGTTTTTACCGGCTTGGTTAAAATAAACCAAGCCGGTAATTATAAACAGAAGTATGGTTGCAGTTTAGGTTTCAATAATTAAGAACAGAAGGATACTATCGGGATATTCAATTAATCCATTTAAACCAATTTTTTATTAGGAGTTGAAGTTATGGACTTTACCTTAAACAAGGAACAGATGTTAATTAAAAAAATTGCTGGTGAGTTTGCGCAGAAATATTTAGAACCTATAGCAGAATCGATAGACAGAGATAATTCTATATCACAAGAAATTATTAATTCTCTTGGTGAATTAGGACTTTTAGGTATTCCTTTTTCTGAAGAATATGGTGGATCAGATGCAGGATATCAGAGTTATGTTTTAGCTTTAGAACAGCTTGCAAAGTATTCTGCTGGTCTTGGCGTTACTATTGCTGCTTCAACCCTAGGCTTAGGAGCAATAGCTAATTTTGGCACTGAAGAGCAAAAACAAAAATATATTCCGGGAGTTTGCCGGGGAGAACAACTGGCTTCTTTTGCCTTTACTGAACCAGGCACCGGTTCTGATCCCAAACAAATACAAGCAACAGCGCAAAAAGAGGGCGGTTATT
>JAAZFJ010000284.1 GCA_012511795.1 Syntrophomonadaceae bacterium | reverse complement strand
CGATCATCAAATGCTACTGCACATCCTCCATATAAAAGGTATTCGAATTCTCCCTGATCCTCGCCCAGTAAATTCACCTGGTCTCTTATCTTTCTCTCGGTAAGCCACTCAGCCCGGGAAGCCCAGCCAACTCCCCAGGGGTTATAATTTCTCTCCAGGTTGGTAAAAGCCATTTGTGCTTCTGAAGGTATGTCACCCTGCCACATTACCAAATTTCTTCTCATCTCAGTTATTTTACTGAGATGCTCGATCTCCATGGGGCAATGAACTACACAAGCACGACAATTGGTGCAGGCCCATAAGACCTCAGGGCTGACGATATCATATAAAAGGCTTTGCTCCATAGGTTCCTTCTGATCAAAGGCCTGGTCTACATCATTAACCTCATCAACGGTCATGGCTAACGAACCTTCCTCTTGTTGATCCCCTTTTATCTCCAGCAAATAAGGCGCTTTTTCATCCAGATGTTTCTTCATGGTCTGGATAATAGTTATTTTGGGATTTAATTTTTTCCCGGTGTTATAAGCCGGACATGCCTCCTGACAGCGTCCGCACCTGATACATGCATCCAGATCCAAAAGATCCTTCCAATGCAGTTCTTCAATATTTTCAACCCCAAAGGTTTCTGCTTCTTCAATGTTTTCCACCACATTTATATCAGTTGCCTCCAGATTACTGAAGAAATATGAAAGCATGCCGGTGAAAATATGCCAGAGTTTGGTGTAAGTAACCAGCCCTATAAATAAAAAGGATATAGCCATATGAAACCACCAATTGAATCGATGCCAGGATAAAATACTTTCAGTACTCATTCCGGAAAACATACCGGCAAAGATCCATCCAATTGGAGAAGCAGCTTTCTCATATAAAATTTGAGAAAGATTCGCAGATAATTGTATTTGACCCGCAATTCTTAAGCCTTCTACAATGTATCCGGTAAACAGTATCGACCCGATAAGAAACAATATCCAGCCATCCAATGGTTTAGTATCATTTAACCGACCAGGACGCTGGATATATCTGATCACAGCCAACACAATAATTGCAATTAAGGCAAGGAAGCCCATAATATCGACAATGGCAGAAAATATAATATAAAAGTCATCTACTAATGGAGGAAATCCAACTTTATCCCAGGCAGCAAAACTGGCGGTTGCAATAAGCAATACTATAAAGCCCCAGAACAGAAAAAAGTGAGAAATGCCGGCAACCGGTTTTCTTAACACCAGTCTTTGCGTAAAAGTATAATACAGGAAATTGATAAATCTGGTAACCAGTTTCTCATTCCGGGAGGCATCCGCTTTAGCCACCATCCAAACCCTTAGCCTCTTGAAGGCACCGTAAAGAAAAAAAGTAATCGGAATAAGCATAATAATATAGATCAGCCACTCATAATAAATATTGGCAGCTACCATTCTCATTGGTATTTCATATCCGCCTTCCAATGGCCGAAAAGCAAAAACCATTAAGCATCCCCCTTCTTTATCTGTTTCCAAGTATAGTTTTGCTAAAAGGCGGTAAATATATTCAGTCACGGATGCCAATGAGTTTTTGCCAGAAAAAAGACCCTGCATTGAAAGCAGAGTCTTTTATAATAATCCAAATTTCCAAACATAAAGATAATATATTAAAAAATAATAATCTATTGACTATTACGTTCTAAATGGTTTTCTGTATGCTGTTTTTTGATTATCGTACTCATTACTATCAGTCCTATTATTGCAGCTGTAAAAGATGCCATCAAAATACCTACTTTAGCCTGCTGAATCAGTTCCGGAGAGGCAAAGGACAGGTTGGTTATGAACAGAGACATTGTAAAACCTATTCCTGCCAAGCAGCTTAGTCCATATACGCCCTTCCAGTTGACCCCTTTCGGCACATTAGCCAGTCCCAGACGAACTGCCAGATATGAAAAACCAAAAATACCCAATTGTTTCCCTACTAGCAGTCCTAAGACAATACCAACTGTTATCGGACTGCCCAGCATTTGCTGCAATGAATTCTGACCGAAATTAACACCTGCATTAGCCAATGCAAACAAAGGAATGATAAATATTGCCGAAACAGGATGCAGTTTATCCTCCAATCGCTGCAGTAATGTATCCGCTTTTCCAACTGCTTCTTCGATACACTTTAGGGCATTTCTCTGATTTTCATCTCTGCACATAAGATTGAACTCTTCGTTTTCTTCCGGGAAGTTCATAATTATGTTTTGTGCTTCTGCCACAAATTCTTCCGGTTTATAGACAGCACGGGCAGGAATGGTCATAGCCAGTAAAACACCTGCCAAAGTAGCATGAACTCCAGATTGTTCCACTGCCAGCCACAGTAATAAGCCCAAAATTACATAAGGCGCTAATGTCCTGACCTTAAACGCATTCAATGCGATTAGACCAAGGAGAACAGCCAGTGCGAGTAACAGGAACATCATATTAAGTTCCGCTGTATAGAATAGTGCAATTACTATAATCGCACCCAGGTCATCAACTATAGCCATTGCCAGCAGGAAAATTTTTAATGAAATAGGAACACGATTCCCCAGCAGCATCAAACAGCCTAATGCAAAGGCAATGTCTGTTGCCATAGGTATTCCCCATCCTTTTACGCCGGTTCCACCAGCATTGATAACAGAATAAATCAAGGCCGGTACCACCATACCTCCCAGTGCAGCAATAAGAGGGAGACCTCCCTTTTGCCAACCGGCCAGTTCACCAACTAAAACTTCACGTTTTATTTCCAGTCCTATAACCAAGAAAAAGATAACCATCAAGCCGTCATTGATCCAGTGATGCAAAGATCCTTCAAGAATCATATTGCCAAATGAAATAGTTATTGGTATGCTCCAAAAATTATAATACAAATCTTGTAACGGCGAATTTGCCAGGACCAATGCGGTTACTGTTGCTAAAAGCAACAGCTTGCTGCCAGTGTTTTGTGTTCTTATAAAACGAAAAAAAGGTTCAATTAGTCGATTGTTTAATATTGCCACTTATGTTTCCACATCCCAATAATAAATAATCTAAATAAATATCTGTTTTTGCAGTTATGATAAATATTATCATTAGTATTCAGCTATTTGTATATTAAAATTCTGGCATATTATGATTTGTCGCCTTCTGAGCATAAATTAACTTAGTAATTAATGAAAATGCATAGAAAATAGTTTTTTCTTAACAATAGACCAACTTTTCCGGAAAATTACGATTTGCAGACGAAAACCACAGAACAACTCAGAAGCAAATCGTAATGCAGAGGAAAAGAATCTTTTGCAGCAAGCATTTTTAACATTAAAGTTTAAGCTTCATGTTAATCTTAGCCCGGTCTTTTACAGAGTATTACGATTAGCTTCGATTTCAAATCTGAAGAAAAACAAAAAGACCCTGCATTACACAAAGTCTTCTTTTCAAAGATAATATAAATCCTGGCAACTACCTACTCTCCCACAAGTTAATGCAGTACCATCGGCGCTGGAGAGCTTAACTGCCGTGTTCGGGATGGGAACGGGTGTGGCCTCT
>JAAZFJ010000283.1 GCA_012511795.1 Syntrophomonadaceae bacterium | reverse complement strand
AGTTTGCAACTACAAACTTAGAAAGACTGGTTCCGTCAGGATGGAGGATACGCACTTTGTTGTCATTAAGACTTACATCAATACCGACCAGTAATGAATTAGACAATGAAATCACCTCCTTCATGAAGAAATTTTAAGCCATTGAATTTTACTAATGCCCGTGGTACCTGGTGCATCAACACCCTCGCAATTAGAATACGCTCTGGAACCCCTATGCACGACTCCTTGAACTGCCATACAGGAGAGGGATAACCAGATAAACACCCAGCGGTTCAAAGCTAACACCAGGCCAGGGGAACTGACTTAAACAGAAGCGACCTAAATTGCCCTACAGGAGGAAATCAGAACTAACCTCAATGGCCTATATAAATTGTCCACGGGCATTAGATAAAAGTAAAGCAATTAACTTTTAGTAAAGGCAAATATGTAGAGTTATCAAAGAACAATATTGCCAGTGAATTTGTAGTAATAAGGGGATTTTATTACTGGTAATTTCTTAAGAAGATGCTTACAAAAATTATTATACGAGGAGGAAATTTTATGAACCGTATTGAAAAAGCTTTGATCCATGCACTATTTGTACATCTGCATCACAATGCAGATAAAGCGATTGATTTTGGATTGTTTAAAAAAGTGAATCAAAATGTTGACTCTGTTTGGCCCGGGGCATTATTGGTAGGCCCTGAAGCCAATGATGATGCAGCAGTAGTGAATATCCCGGGCTGCGATTGTATGGTGGTAGGAAAGATGGAAAGTCATTGTTCCCCATGTGTTCCCCAGCCATATGACAGCGCTGCAACCGGTGCAGGCGGAGCTATGCGCGACGTTGTGGCCATGGGAGCCAGGCCCATCTTTATTCTGGATTTTATCGGCACCCGTCCGCCTGAAGAAGAAGTAATCGTTGGCCCTTGCGGTTTTGATGGCAAATGTACCTGTGGGAATTGTATCACCATGACCAGCCAGGAAAGAATAAACCTGATGTTGAAAGGCATAGCTGATATGTGTGAATCTATGGGAGTATTTGTAGCCGGCGGAGGCTTTTCCACCTCTTTCAGTGATATAGTGCCAGCCATGGTTGTTTCTGTAACCGGTAAACTGGTAACGGAAAAGCCGCTGACCAAGCCTGCCAAATCAGCCGGTGATAGAATTATTATCATAGGAGAGACCAGCAATGACGGCAATGATACCCTATATCGTGCCGGGTTGGTTCCAACCATGTATCCGGCGCTAGCTTTATTTGCAGAAGAAAGAAATACTATGGAAGCATCCCTGGCGGCCTTTGCCACCGGTAAAATAAAGGCTTGTTCAGATCTGGGAGCGGCAGGGCTTGGTGCTGCCGTTTGTGAATCAGCACGTTTCGGCGGATTGGGCGCCAAGGTGGACCTTAGTAAAGTTCCGGTAAAAATCAAGGACATTATGCCGGAAGAAATATTTATCTGTGAAACCCAGGCTAGAATGCTTCTGCAGGTTGCTCCGGAAGATGTTGAAGAAGTGTTGAGTGCCATTCGCAGTAAAGATGTAGCTGCTGAAATGATCGGAGAAATTACCAGCGACGATGAGAATATTTTCACCTATGGGGATAAAACCATTGCTGTGATTCCCAATCATCCATCGGCAGAGCTTTTGGCGGAATTAAACAAATAAAATAACATACCAAGCACAATGGGAACTAAAAATAAACCAGTCAGCAGGAACAACGATTATTACGGTTTAATCCGTTACACACAATATAACACCACCAAGTAGGTTGAATAAAAGGAGATGCAATTATGGATTTTGCCTTAAACAAGGAACAAAAGTTAATTCAAAAAATAGCCAGTGATTTTGCACAAAAATATGTTGAACCTATAGCTGAAGAAATAGATAAGGAAAATTTCATACCGGATGAAATTATAAAGACACTGGGGGAATTAGGTCTTTTAGGTGTTCCTTTTGCTGAAGAATACGGTGGATCAGATGCCGGTTATCAAAGCTATGTCTTAGCTTTGGAGCAGATTGCTAAATGCTCTGCCGGAGTTGGAGTAACTATTGGGGCTTCCACTTTAGGTTTAGGAGCAATAGATAAGTTTGGCACCGAAGAACAAAAACAAAAATATATTCCGGGAGTTTGCCGGGGAGAACAACTGGCTTCTTTTGCCTTTACTGAACCAGGCACCGGTTCTGATCCCAAACAAATACAAGCAACAGCGCAAAAAGAGGGCGGTTATT
>JAAZFJ010000282.1 GCA_012511795.1 Syntrophomonadaceae bacterium | reverse complement strand
ACTTGGCGATTAAGTTCAGCTTCTACCTTGTCAAATAAACCGGCATCATCACTGACTAAAATGCTGCGGGCCATCACGTCATGCTCAGCCTGTGACATCATGTCAGCTGCAATCAAAACCGGATCAGCATGGCTATCGGCGATGATCAGTATTTCACTGGGACCGGCCAGCATATCTATATTCACATCACCATAGACGGCCTTTTTTGCCAGGGTCACAAATATATTTCCAGGTCCGCTTATTAAATCCACTTTTTTTATGTTCTCTGTTCCCCAGGCCAGAGCAAATACAGCTTGAGCACCACCCATTTTATATATTTCCGTTATATCCAGTTCAGCAGCGGCAACCAATGTATATGGGTTCACTTTGCCATTAGCATCAGGCGGGGTAACCATTGCTATTTCTTCTACCCCTGCCACCTGAGCAGGTATGGCATTCATCAATACCGAAGAAGGATATGCTGCCGTTCCCCCCGGTACATATATTCCCACCCGCTTAAGAGGCCTGAATAACTGGCCTAAAATATTACCTCTTTCGTCGGTTTCCATCCAGGAATTCCTCAATTGTCTGGAGTGAAACATATCGATATTATCGATTGCTGCCCGTATGGCAAATATGTATTCATCATCAACCAGGTTATAGGCTTCGTCAATTTCTTCTTCTGTTACCTGAAAACAATCCTTATTAATAGCAGCGCCATCATATTTTAAAGTCAGATCAAAAACAGCCTGGTCGCCCTTTTCTCTTACAGCACGAGCGATGCTGGCAACACTTTCTTCGTGCTGCTTCATATCAGCCACATTTTTTTGCAGAAATAAATCCAGTTCACTTGTATTAGCGTCAATTCTTTTTATTTTCATTACATGCCTCCACCTTTCTCGTTTTGCTGCATTTTTTCAACTAATGGCTGAATTACATCATACTTGGTCCGGTAACTGACCCGGTTACATATTAATCTGGTGGTGGAGTCCATAATCTTAATAATTTCCACCAGGTTGTTTTCCTTTAAAGTACGGCCCGTGGAAACGATATCAACGATCAGGTCTGAAAGGCCCATAATAGGTGCCAGTTCGATATTGCCGTGTAAAGTGATGATTTCCACCTGCAGTCCCTTACTGCGGAAGAACTGTTCGGCAACTGCCGGAAATTTCGTTGCGATCCGTTTATAATTCAAGTCTTTTAAAGCAATGTCTTGAAAATGAGCCGGTCCCGCTACTACAAAGCGGCAATAACCAAATTTCAGATCCACCAATTCAAAGATATCCTTGCGCTGTTCAACGACTACATCCTTGCCCACAATGCCCAAATCTGCCGCCCCCTGTTCAACATAGGTGGGAACATCGGTAGGCCGGCACATGATGTATTTAATTTGCTCTGGTTCATAGCTGAAAACCATGTTGCGGCTTTCCGGAACTAACCCCCGGGTGGGAAGGCCAGTGCCTTGAAGCAGTTCAATGGTAGGCTCCAATAAAGTTCCTTTGGAAAGAGCGATTGTTAAATAATTTCCCTGCATTGTGACTTTCCTCCAAATAAAAATAAGCAGTAAATATTGGAATTAATAAATCTTTCGATTTTATTATTCAATATAAATCAGGACGGTGTTTTGTTTTTTATCCCGGAGCTTTTCAAGTTCTTCCCTGCTGCTAAACCTGGTGTCCATTTCAACGATACATCCGGCAGCTCTTAGTTCATCGCATTTGTTTATGATGGCTTCCAGGCTGGTACCTCCAACCAGGTAGCGCTTGGCTTCAGCTTCCTTATTTTTCAAAACCAGAGCTGCCCTCTCCAGCCCCATGGCAAATCCCGTAGCCGGACAGGAAAAACCAAATTGCCCCATCAGGTTGTCATAGCGTCCCCCGCCTAACAGTCCATAACCCAGATCCGGTGAATAGCCCTCAAAAACGATGCCGGTATAATAATCCAGTCCTCTTAAAACACCCATATCCATGACGATATGGTCGATAACCCCGAAAGTGTTTAAGGCTTCATAAATTCTCAGCAGTTCAGTCACAGCCTCACTGGCCTTGGGGCTCTTCTCTAAATAGGGAAGCTTCTTTATAATTGCCAGATCACCATGTAATACCGGCAGACTGGCAATAGTTTCTTTCATAGGATCATCTATTGCCAGAGATTCCAAAACTCTGGAAAGCTCAACCAGGTCTTTGCTTTCCACCAATTGCCGCATTCTGACTTTATCCTCATGATGGAGATTGCTCTCTTCCAGGATGCTGTTAAAAATACCTATATGATTCAGACTGATTTTAAAATCCTGAAGGCCGATAGCGTCTAAAGTTTTGACAGCTATGGTGATCACTTCGGCATCAGCAACAGGTCCCTGAGCACCCAGGAGTTCGATCCCCAACTGCCAGAATTCCCGATACCGGGCTTTTTGCGGCTGTACATGGCGAAATACATTGCCCATATAATAAAGCCTTTGCGGCAGTGGTTCATCCTGCAGGTGGGTAGCAGCCAGGCGGGCAATGGAAACGGTCATTTCCGGGCGCAGGGATAATATGCCCCCTTCCCGATCCATAAATAGAAACAGTTCTTCCCTGATGTTGCTGCCGGCACCTGATTCTACCACCTCAAGGTACTCGAAAGTGGGAGTTATAACCTCTTCATAACCATATTTAGCAAACAGGCTTACGGCCTGTTTTTCAATATTCCTTTTAATCTTAACTTCATCGGGAAGCAGGTCTCTAAGACCTTTAGGAATTTCTCTATTTCTCATAATCAACCTCTCCGGCTATGCTCTGCAGTGCCTTTAGATAACCGCCGGAACCATAATTCAGGCACCTTTTGACCCGGCTTATGGTTGCCGTACTGGCTCCGGTACTGCCGGCAATCGTATTGTAAGTAGTGTTGGCAGCTAATAGCTGAGCTACATGAATACGCTGTGCCATAGCTTTAATTTCGCTGATGGTGCATAAATCATCCAGCAGGCGATAAACATCATCCTCATTTTTCAGACTCAACAGTGTTTTCACCAGTAGGTCGGTATTTTCATCTTTCCATTTCGGGGTAAAAGTCATCTGTTTACCTCCCTGCTATAATAGCTTATTATCATTAATCAATAGTTCAAACTGACACTCCAAAAATTCTGCAGCCCGTCTGCTCATCAGCATTTTGGTAAGAAATATTTCAAAGTATTCTATAACCGAACATACACAGGTATCGATCTGTATTTTCATGGTGATAAGGCGGTTTTTCTCATCAACTAAAAGCTTTGATTCAGTTACTGCATAGTTGACCCGGTCACGAGGAGTAAAAACAGCAAAGTCACGTTTGCGCACCCGTGATCGGTGAACATCAGATTTATCAGCCAGGATTAAAGCAGCTCCTACATTGTTCACCGGCCTGCCCCCAGAATTTTCTTCATGATTACCTATGGCCCCCATAATCACAGCTATTTCCTCAGGGTCCATTCCTAAATCCAAAAGGATACTGAAGGCGATTAAAGCCCCAGACATTCCATGTCCGTATCGATTCACCAGGTTACCGATATCATGCAGATAGCCGGCAATCCTTCCCAATTCTGCTTCTCTTTCACTATAACCGAGTTTGGTGAGTATATGACTGCATAACTCAGCGGATAATTCAGCATGGCTGATATTATGTTCAATTGCCCCTATATTGCCGATATAAGCATTGCCCAGATCCATATATTGCTTAACCAGGCTGCTTTCCTTGACTTGCTTAAGCGTTACCATTTCATTTCCCCTTTTCAGGTTATTGATTCATGGCTCTCATTAGTTCTGCCGCTTCCTGCGCTGCCCAGGTTTCAGCAGGAACTTCTTCAAGTATTTCTCTGGCTTTTTCATTGTCACCTGCAGCAATCCACTCATTTGCTTCCTGGATCAATCTGTTCCCCTCTTTTTCAGCTTCCGCCCGGGATAACCTGTCATTCATTTTATCGATTTCACCTGTTTGCTCCAGTTTTCGATAATTTGCAATTGCTTCATCATATTTCTCATCGGCCAGCAAGCGTTCTCCTTCCATAATGATCCTGCGGGTCTCAATACGGTCAGGCAATGTAGTCAGGGAATAAAAATAAAAACCTGCAGTAAGGACCAGTCCCAATATTGATAATGTCCATAGTGGTGAATACTTGTAGTTTTTCTTCATAAGGACCAAGAAAAGTACAAATGGTATTCCCAGCATAAAAGTCATCTTTAAAAATTCCCGGGTTGGCAAATACAACAGCAAAGCAACAATTATTATAACACTGCCTACCCTGATCAACGGTCCCCGGGGATCACTCATATCCTGCCTCCATACAAGGCTTTGCTGCCAATGTCACTGCGGTAATGCATCCCTTCAAAACTGATTTTCTCGATTTCACTGTAAACTTTATCTCTGGCCTCTTTGATATCAGCACCACAGCAGACAACAGACAGTACCCTGCCGCCATTAGTATAATATTTTCCCTCTTTTAAACTGGTTCCCGCGTGAAATACCATGGTCTCAGTATCCAGACTTTCCAGACCGCTGATCAACAGGCCTTTTTCATATGGGCCCGGATAACCCCCGGACGCCAGAACTACACAGATACAGTTTCCATCAGCCACATCTATCTTATAATCTTTAAGGTTACTGCCTGCTGCCGCTTCAAACAAGGGCAGGATATCGCCCTTTATCATTGGCATGACCGCCTGGGTCTCCGGATCGCCAAAGCGGGCATTAAACTCCAAGACTTTAGGCCCTTCAGAAGTTATCATCAGTCCGGCATAAAGAACGCCCTTATACGGGCATCCTTCCGCCTGCATAGCATCAATTACCGGTTGAATAACAGTTTTTTTGACTTGTTCTTCCAACTGGCGGCTGAAGATGGGAGGATTAACATAAGCGCCCATCCCTCCGGTATTAGGCCCCTGATCATTATCAAACACCTGCTTGTGGTCCTGAGCGGAAATTAAAGGAATAAATTCTTTTCCGTCACTGACAGCAAAAAAACTCACTTCCTCACCGGTCAGATATTCTTCGATGATCACTTTCTCGCCGGCCGCCCCAAAACTTTTATCCTTCATCATGCTATAAATAGCCTGTTCTGCTTCCTCTAAGTTAGCAGCAACAACGACACCCTTGCCGGCTGCCAGGCCATCTGCCTTGATCACAACAGGACTGCCGTTTCCCAGCAGGGAACTTGCATAAGAGCAGGCTTCATCGATTTCGGTAAAAACTTCAAAGCGGGCAGTGGGAATATGATATTTTTTAAATAAGTTTTTAGCAAAAATTTTACTGCCTTCCAAGCGGGCTGCTGCCGCAGAGGGGCCAAAAATTTTCAGCCCCGCCGCAGTAAATTTATCAACGATACCTTTCATCAGCGGTATTTCAGGTCCTACTATTGTCAAATCAATGGCTTCTGCCTTAGCCCATGCTAAAAGCTCCTCCACCCGTTCAGGCTGAATGTTGATACACTCGGCCAGTGCTGCTATACCCGGATTTCCCGGAGCTGCATATAATCGATCTATCTGCGGACTCTGCTTTAGCTTCCATATCAAAGCATGTTCCCGGCCGCCTTGTCCAATCACCAAAACTCTCTTGCCCATTATTTCCCTCCGGTCTTAATTTCAGTTGTTGCTCCTAATGTTTGAAATGTCTCACTCCGGTAAAGATCATAGCGATCCCCAGCTTATTACATGCTTCAATACTTTCATCATCCCGTACCGAACCGCCCGGCTGAATGATCGCTTTAATGCCATACCGGGCAGCTAATTCAACAGTATCGCCAAAGGGGAAGAAAGCATCTGAAGCCATTACTGCTCCCTTGCTTAATTCTTCTTTGTTTTTAAGTGCGATTTCAGCTGCACCTACCCGGTTCATCTGTCCGGCACCGATGCCGATGGTCACTCCATCCTTAACTATAACAATCGCATTTGATTTAACATGCTTAACTATTTTCCAGGCAAACTGCAAATCTTTTATCTGTTCCTCATCCGGTGCTGCATTGGTCACTGTTTTAGCCTCAGCAATTTTGAAGTCATCGGCATCGATTTCCTGTACCACAAAACCGCCGGCAACACTTTTATATTCCAGGCCGCTGGTTTTGGTCACCGGCATTTTCAGCAGGCGAAGATTAGATTTGACCCGCAGAATTTCCAGTGCCTTCTCCTCAAAATCAGGAGCGATCACCACTTCCATAAAAGGCTTGGCAATCAAGGCAGCGGTTTCTTCATCAACTGTCCTGTTAAGGGCGATGATTCCCCCGTAAGCAGAAAGGGAATCAGCCGCAAAAGCCTTTTCATAAGCTGTTTTCAGATTCTCTGCAATGGCTACCCCACAAGGATTGGTATGTTTGACAATTACACAGGCCGGTTCCGCAAATTCCCCCACCAGTGACCAGGCTGCCTGTGTATCGATAATATTATTGTATGACAGTTCTTTGCCATTTAACTGCTGAGCATCAGGAAGTCCCAAGCCCGGCATCATATTACGGTAAAAGGCTGCCTGTTGATGAGGGTTTTCGCCATAACGCAGTTCATAAACTTTTTCACCAGCTAAAATGAGGTTTTCACCGCCCAGTTTCCCATCTGCAGGTGCCAGATAAGAACTTATTACTGCATCATAAGCAGCGGTATGGCTGAAAGCTTCCCAGGCCAGCCTGAGTCTGGTTTCCTGGCTTACACTGCCCTTATCCTGCAGTTCAAAAAATATTTGCGAATATCGTTCTGGTTTCACTACTACTATTACATCGCGGTAATTCTTGGCTGCTGCTCTGATCATGGACGGACCGCCGATATCAATATTTTCAATAGCTTCATCATGAGTTACATCTGGTTTTGATATGGTCTGGCGGAAAGGATAGAGATTTACCACCACCATATCGATAAGGTCTATATCATGCGCTTTTAGCTCTGCAAAATGCTCCGGTGTTCTTTTGGCCAAAATCCCTCCATGTATGCGTGGATGAAGGGTTTTTACCCTTCCTCCCAGTATTTCAGGGAAAGCGGTGATTTCTGCTACTTTGGTTACTTTTATTCCTTCCTTCTGCAAGGTTTCATAGGTCCCGCCGGTTGAGATAAGTTCCCAGCCTAGTTTTTCCAAACCTTTTGCAAACTCTGTTATTGCTGTTTTGTCAGATACGCTGATAAGAGCTCTTGGCATCATTGATTCCTCCTAATCAAATAAAATTATTACTTTATGATTACTCTTCTACCATCAAGATATATTTGCCCCTTTGCCAGTAACTGCAATGCTTCAGCATAAACCTGGTGCTCCTCTATAAGGATCCGTTCAGCTAATGCTTCTGCAGAATCTTCCGGCAAAACAGGCACTACTCTCTGCATAATGATCGGGCCGCTGTCAACCCCGTCATCCACAAAATGTACCGTACAACCGCTGAATTTTACTCCATAATCGATGGCCTGCTGCTGGGCATTTAAGCCAGGAAATGACGGAAGTAAAGCCGGGTGTATATTGATGATCTTCCACTGGTATGCCTTAAGCAGTTCCTTGCCGATGAGCCTCATATAACCTGCCAGTACCACCAGGGTGATATCGTATTCTTTAAGTCTTTTTATTATTTCTTGTTCATAAGCTGCTTTATCGGGGTAATCTTCCGGGGCTATGTGGAAAAAATCTATTTTACGTGTCTGGGCTTTGTTTAAAACCGGAGCATTTTTTTTATCGCTTATCACTAATACAATCTCTGCGTTTAATCTTTCTTCTTCAATGGCCTGACATATGGCTTCAAAATTACTGCCGCGGCCGGAAGCCAAAACAGCCAAACGCAGCCTCCCCGGCTTGGTTATTCTGATCATATAATTACTACTCCTCTTTCCCCGGCTTGTATTTTTCCAATGATTATTGGATTTTCATTTTTTTCTTTTAAATATTTCAGCACTTCATCATAGTAACGTGTTGAAACAACAATTGCAAGTCCTATTCCCATATTAAATGTTCTGAACATCTCCGCTTTTTCTATTCTGCCTGCCTCTTGAATCATCTCAAAAATAGGCAGCTTTTCGATGGAATCGCTTTCGATCACTGCCTGCAAGCCTTCCGGCAATACTCGCTGCAGGTTTTCCGGCAGTCCGCCTCCTGTTATGTGAGCAATCCCCTTAATGTCAAATAGCTCAAGTAAAGGCAAGATTGTTTTGACATAGATACGGGTAGGTGTTAAAAGTTCTTCTCCCCAGGTTTTGCCCAGTTCAGGGGAAAAATCATCCAATCTGACTGCAGCCTTTTCCAGCAGAACTTTTCTTGCCAGGGAATAGCCGTTGGAATGAATTCCTGAAGAAGGAAGGCCAATAACCACATCCCCCTCTTCAATTTTGCTTCCATTGATCAACTTGGAGCGTTCAACTACCCCAACAGCAAAACCTGCCATATCATATTCGCCAGCTTTATAAAATCCCGGCATCTCAGCAGTTTCGCCGCCGATCAAAGCACATCCGGCCTGAAGGCACCCTTCACTTACCCCTTTAACCAGACTTTCCACCACCAGAGGCTCCAGTTTTCCAACTGCCAGATAATCCAGGAAAAATAAAGGTTCGGCTCCATGGCATAAAATATCATTTACACACATGGCAACCAGGTCGATACCAACGGTATCGTGAATTCCCATAAGATGCGCTATCCTCAGTTTGGTTCCCACTCCATCAGTTCCCGAAACTAAGACTGGCTCTTTATATTTGCTGCTACTTAAGGCAAACAAACCTCCGAACAGGCCAATCTCTGTTAAAACTTCCGGTCTTTTGGTTTTTTTAACCCAGCTTTTGATCATTTCTACTGACTGATTGGCAGCATCAATATCAACACCGGCAGTCTTATAACTTAACTTTTCATTATCATTCATAATTAAATCAGGCTACCTCCCTTTGCTAGACCTAAACTACAGACTTTCTATTTCTTATCCTTTCCCTTATGCTGCAAATATTTTTCAGCACCCGCTTCTTTAAGCAATTTATCTTTTTGCTTTACTTCAGTTGCCATTTTTTTTCGGTATTCAATTAATTGATTACGCACCGGGATGTTATGCAGAGCAATTATTTGCAGTGCCAATAGAGCTGCATTGGCACTGCCGTTGATAGCAACGGTGGCTACTGGTATTCCCCGGGGCATCTGCACAATGGAATATAAGGAATCAACTCCTGACAGAGTGCTGGTTTTAATAGGTACTCCAATCACCGGCAAAACGGTATATGCAGCTATGACACCAGGCAAGTGAGCAGCACCGCCGGCACCGGCAATAATTGCATCATACCCTTTTTCCATGGCCGAAGATGCATATTCAGCCGTTTCATTAGGCAGCCGGTGGGCAGAACAAATAGTAAAGTCGTATTCTATACCAAATTCCTGTAGCATATCCCCAGCTTCTTTCATAATACTTAAATCTGAATCACTGCCCATAATTATTCCTACTCTAGCCATTACACTCCTCCTGTTGTATAAAATTGCCTAAAAACTAAGCCCAAGTGGATAGTCTCGTATTCGAAACCTATCCGCCTGGGCTTTTATCCCTATACGGTGTAGTGCTTATAAGCACCTGTGTCACTTGGACCAGCCATGCTTTAAACATGCGGAACCCTAGACCCACTTTCGTAATGATTATTAGGTTTTTATTCCCTTTGATATTAACAAAGCCTGATATCAGTGTCAACTCCAGTAATGTTAATTGCTGCCGTTTATAGTACTGATTTCATTTTAGTCAGTGATAAAAGTTTTTGCTTTAATGCCTCGATTTGCTTGAAAAGCTCCTGTGCTTCTTCTCTTATTTCTGCCTGAGCAGCATTTTTTAGCATTCCCTTACGAGCTTGTACCTGTAGTTCCTCAAGATTCATGATTATGCCTGATACCAAATTTTTTATTAAATCTTCCAGACTATCTCCCCCTTTTTGGCTGCGATCGGGCAGGTATGCATTATTGCTGATTCTCCGCCTGGGTTTTAACCTTAAAGCTGTCATGTAAATCGAATTCCTTCCGCTGTCTTTTACTGTGAGTATTGACGCAATCCTTTCATTTGATACTTTTTTACATGGTTTAGGCAAAGATTATTAATAAACCCGACTTGTAAGAATCAAGGGTATGAATTAGTAATATGTAATGAAAAAGATTTGTTTAAATATATTGAAAGGACGTTAAGATATGAATAAAAAAAGGCTAAGCCTGTTTGTTTTGATATTGCTCGTATTTTTACTGACAGCAGCCGGATGTATGGGACAATCAGGAGATGGCTCTGAAAAAACACCTGGATCTGCTGCTGAGAATACGGCAACTATTGATCAGAAAATTACCCTGTATTTTTCCGATGATCAGGCCATGTACCTGAAACCGGAAACCCGAACTGTCACAGTAGAAAAAGCCAGGCAGGAAGAACAAACAAGAATGGCAGTAATCGATGAACTGATAAAAGGACCTGAGGACAGCAATTTATATCAGACCATCCCCCCGGAAACAAAACTTTTAGGCATCCAGATCAAGGATAAAATCGCCTACGTAGATTTCAGTGAAGAAATACGTACTAAACACTGGGGCGGCAGTACCGGTGAAATAATGACCATGGGTTCCATCGTAAACAGCTTGACTGAACTGGAGGGCATAGAAAAGGTACTGGTTTTAATTGAGGGCGAAACCCAGGATACTTTAGTTGGCCATCTGGATATTTCCGAACCTTCCGGACGCATTGAATCATTATTGGAATAATTGATAAATCAGTGCAGCAAACAGGCTGGCCGAACAAAACTGCCGGAATGCGAAGTGCATACCGGCAGTTTGATTATTATTATCATCTGTAATGTTACTGTCTATTCCACATACATAGCTTCAATCAAATCCTTGTATTTCTCCTGTATGAATTTCCGCTTAACTTTCATGGTAGCAGTAATTTCTCCGGTTTCCTGGGAAAACTCATTTTCCAGCAGGGTAAATTTCTTGATTCGTTCCACCTGCCCTAAAGACTGTTGACGTTTATCAATAATATTCTGGTAGAATTCCAATACCTTAGGATGCTTGGTCAATTCTGCCCGGTCAGCAAAATCTATTCCTTGTTTTTTAGCCCAGTCTTCCAAATTCACAAAAGTAGGCACGATCAAAGCAGTTACATATTTTCTCCCGTCTCCAACTACAGCGATATATTCAATATAATGGTCCTCCGCCATCAGAGTTTCGATCAATTGCGGAGCTATATTTTTGCCTCCGGAGGTAATGATCAGGTCTTTTAAGCGATCCGTGATATAAAGGTATCCGTCTTCATCGAAATGTCCGATATCACCAGTTTTAAACCAACCGTCCTCAGTAAACGCTTCTTTGGTGGCTTCCGGTTTTTTATAGTATTCTTTAATGACGTTAGGACCCTTGGCTTGAATTTCCCCGGTATCAGAATCGATCCTGATATCCACTAACGGCGCAGCAGGTCCGACGGAACCGAATTTAAAACAATGGGGACCATTCATGGCTAAAACCGGAGCGGTTTCGGTAAGGCCGTAGCCCGATGTGACCAACACCCCACAATAGAAAAAGAATTTTTCAATTTCCGGATTAAGGGGTGCACCGCCATAATTGAAATGATGAAAATTGGTGCCAAACAGATCACGCACTTTATGCAGCACTAATTTTTCGGCAATTTTTCTTTTCATTGTAAGCAATGGACCTGGCTGGATACCCGCCAGCACCATATCGCCATGTTTTTTACCGATGCTTACCGACCAGTGGAAAATCTTCTGTTTTAAAGGAGAGGCATCCCTGATTCCGGTGTAAACAGTAGCATATATTTTCTCAAAAAGACGGGGGGCTGCATTCATAACCGTCGGATTTGATTCTGCCAGATGCTGCAAAATTTCATTGTGGTCCTCACAATAATATAGCTGCATGCCCATGGACAAGACCCCGAAAGACCAGGAACCTTCCAGCACATGGGTCAGAGGGAGCATGCACATAGAAGATTGTCCTTCAACAAAACAGCCCTCTGTATATCTCCCTACACCCCAGGCATTATGCATTAAGGTTTTATGAGTATGAACAGCACCTTTGGGTTCGCCGGTAGTGCCGGATGTATAAATGATTTCAGACATATCTTCATAACCGGCCCTTTCCATAATAGCTTCGATATCTTTCTTACGAGAATTTTTCCTGCCCTGGGCCAAAAAGTCGTCCCACATGGCCACTCGTTTATCATCATGAATTTGTGTTCCGCGATGGAAAACCACGATCTTTTCCAAAGAAGGACACTGGTCCAGCAGCGAATAGGCTTTGTCATAATGAACCTGTCGGCCCACGAATAAAGCTCTGATTTCTGCATCGTTAATTATATAAGCAGCTTCTGCTTCCGTATTGGTAGCGTAAATTGGAACTGTAACACATCTCATCAGTAAAGCCCCCAGATCTGCCAGGTGCCATTCCCCCCGGTTAACTGAAAAGATTCCGATCCTATCTCCTTCTTTGATTCCGGAATTAAGAAGTTCCGAGGCCACCGCAAACATAATTTCGGCCATCTGGTTCCAGGAAAAAGTTTCCCGCTGACCATATGGCTTATGATGCAATGCTGGTAAATCTCCGTACTTTTTAGCATAGTTTACAACCATGATGGGATAGGTACGCCATTCGTCCAGATAACCCTGGAATTCCTTTTCTAATTGTTCTCTTTCTCTTTGGTACTTTTCCGTGTAATTGATCCGCGGTCCTATAGCCTTTAACGTATCGTAACTCATTCCCCCTACCTCCTATCCAGAAATTGCTTCTACGTGTATTATTCGTTTCGTATTATT
>JAAZFJ010000031.1 GCA_012511795.1 Syntrophomonadaceae bacterium | reverse complement strand
TGTGTGGCTGGAATATTGTTTATTGGCTGGATCGGTTGGAGCTACAGAGAAGCATAGGAGGGTTAAATAATGGAGAAAATTGATGTAAGAGGACTTAGCTGCCCCATGCCGGTAATTAAAGTAAAAAAGATTATTGATCAAGGCAGCAAGGAAATATTAGTTACAGGAACCAGTCAGGTTTCAAAAGAAAATGTCAGCAAACTGGCTTTATCACAAGGCTATAAACTGGATATCAAAGTCGATGGTAAAGATGAATGGGAAATAGAATTGACCAAATAACTGACTTTTTGATGAAGACTATCATATGATTAAAGTATAAAATATAGGAGAGTGTAAAACTTTCCTATATTTTTTTGAAGGGACTTATAGCATTGAAAAGAAATATTATCTGGGGATCAATTATATCTGCTATCTTACTGATACTAATAACTGTTTGCTATGAGCAGACAGGCAGTATACAACCACCGCCGAAATATCCGGCCTACAGTGAAAACACATATGATGACAAGGCCCAGAGAGAAGAAACCATAACCTTAGTTGCAGCAGGTGATTGTTTGATGCACAATACCCAGATATGGTCCGGTCTGCAAGAAGATGGTTCTTATGATTTTCCTACTTTTTTTGCTGATATAGAATATTTAATCAAGCAGGGCGATTACAGTTCGACTAATTTTGAAGCACCAATGGCAGGTGCAGCATTAGGATACAGCGGCTATCCGATTTTCAACAGCCCCGACGCTGCTGCCAAGGCTTTTGCTGATGCAGGATTCGACCTTATCGTTACCGCCAACAATCATATCATGGACCAAGGTTTTAACGGAGCAGTGAGAACCATGCAAGTTTTGCATGAATCCGGACTTGATACGGTGGGGACCTTTTTGTCTGCACAAGACAGAGAAAATTATCTGATCAAAAACATCAGAGATGTTAATGTAGGATATTTAGCTTATAGTTACAGCACTAATGGAATGCCTGTTCCGGCAGAGCACTCTTATTTTTTTAATTTTCTTGACAAAGAGCAGATTCTGGCTGATATAAAAGCTTTAAGGCCTCAGGTGGATGTATTGGTATTGGTATTGCATTGGGGTGTTGAATACAGTCCTGAACCTACTGATGAACAAAGAGACTTGGCCAGACAATTCCTTACTGCGGGTGCAGATATAATCCTGGGTAGCCACCCCCATGTAATACAGCCGATGGAGATCGTTAAGATCAATGATCGTGATAAATTTGTGATTTATTCAATGGGTAACTTTATCAGCCACCAGCGGGGATTGGAACGTAACAGCGGAATCGTTTTAAAATTAAAATTAACCAAGGATTTTGAAAGCGGCAACACAGTTTTAACGGAAGTAACGTATACGCCAACCTATTCCCATTCTTATCAGGATAAGGGGAAATTATGTTTCCGGGTCGTTCCGGTTGAAAAGACAATACAAAAAATAAAGGAGGGAGAGGAACGAATTTTGACATCTGCAGAGCTCCCTGATTTGGAAGCAGTATTGCTTCACACGAAAGGTCAGCTGGGCCCAATGCAGGTTTTGTTAGATTAAATAATAGGAAGGTTATGTGATGGA
>JAAZFJ010000281.1 GCA_012511795.1 Syntrophomonadaceae bacterium | reverse complement strand
GGTCTCTTATATCAAAATAAATCCCTTTATTACAACCTTGGCCTCCATGTCCATTGCCAGAGGAATAGCACTTATTCTCACCGGAGGGGTTTCCATTTATGGTTTTTCAAACACATTCAAATTCTGGGGAACAGGATCCATCGGTCCGATTAATCCGCCCATCCTTCTGGCATTTGTTTTCCTGATTTTAAGCTTTTTCCTTTTGTCTTATACTCTGTGGGGCAAATATAGTCTTGCTTTAGGAGGTAATGGGGAAGCTTTGCGCTATACAGGCGTCAATGTCGATTTATACCGGATCAGTATTTACTGTTTTTCAGCCATCTGTGCTGCCACTGCGGGACTGATTATGACAGCAAGACTTAACTCAGCTGCACCTTTAGCCGGTGCAACTTATGAGATGGATGCTATTGCGGCTGTAGTTTTAGGCGGTACCAGCATGAAGGGCGGCAAGGCTTCTGTCCTCGGTACATTTATTGCCTGTCTGATATTGGGGATCATGAGAAACGGCCTGACAATGCTGGCGGTCCCCACCTATTACCAGCAATTATTTACCGGAATCATTATTCTGGCTGCCATCGTGATTTCAGAGCTGCGCAGCCGGGAGAAATAGCTTATGTGTTGACAGGGTAAAAACAACGGAGGTATGAAATGAAATCAATGGTAATACCTAAAGATGAAATGACTCCAATAGAGCGTTCCAATGCCATAAAAAACGGCCGGCCATATGATCGGATACCATGCAGTCCCATGGTGGCAGAGCATGTTATTTGGTCAACCGGTATCACAGTAAAGGATTATTTGTATGATCCCAAACTGGCAGCAGAAGCCCAGGCGAAAGCCTTTAAATATTTTGGTTATGACAGTGTTAGTGTAAGCCCTGATCATCATGGTTTTGCTGAAGCCATGGGCTGTAAATTCACTTACACCGCTGATGAAAGACCGCAAATTGCAGAGCATTGCCTGAAGAATCTTGAGGATATTAAGAAATTAGAGCCTGTGGATCCCAAAAAGACGGGCAGATTAAAGCTGTGTCTCGAGGCTGTAGCCCGTTTGCAGGAAATGGTGGGCGACCAGGTAAAAGTAGGCAGCGGCATGGGCGGACCCCTTACATGTGCTTCACTTATGCGCGGAACTTATGACCTGCTAAGAGATATGAAAAAAAATCCTGAGGCAGTTCATAAAATAATGGAAGTCAATACGCAAAATTTGCTCAATTACATGGCAGCTTGCTGGGAATATGGCGTGGGCTGCAGTGTGGGTGATTCTTTTGCTTCCTGTACGGTAATCAGCCCCAGGGATTTCAGAATTTTTGTCAAGCCTTATTTGAAGAGAGTGGCTGACTGGCAGATCAAGAATATAGGCAGTGCAGGAAATCTTCATATATGCGGTGACAGCAAGCCGATCTGGCAGGATATGGCTGAGCTGGGTTTTTCCTCATTCAGTTTGGACAATGCCATGGATCTGGCGGAAGCCAAAGAAGTCCTGGGAAAAACAGTTGCTCTGAAAGGGAATGTCAAACCGGTTGAAACCATGCTGTACGGTAGTGTCCAGGATGTTATGCAGGCATCGAAGGAATGCATGGAAAAGTGCATTGATAACCCTCGGGGCTATAACTTAAGCAGCGGCTGTACTTTACCGGTTCATACCCCGGTTGAAAATGTGGAAGCCATGGTAAATGCCGCCCGGCTATGGGGAAGGCCAAAAAATTAAGGTGGTGAGAGGAAAATGATCAGAACAGTATTAGGCATGGGTACGGCTACCATGGATGTGGTGCTGCAATGTGGCAGCCTGCCTAAAGCAGACGGATTTGAAATACTTGAAAACGAAATGGTCTTGTCAGGAGGCAGCTGTGCTAATATGCTGGTGACCTTGGCCAGGTTAGGGATCAAGACTAAGCAGATAGCTAAAATCGGCGATGACAGCTTTGGCAGGATTTTTCGTGAAGACCTGCTCCGGGACGGCGTCGATGACAGCTTGCTCATGACAGTTCCCGGCGGGAAAACCATGCATACCTATATTATTGCTGCCAGTAATGGAGAGCATACCATTTTCTCCAATATGGGTGATTGTATTATGAACTTGAAGCCGGAGGAAATCACCCCTGCCATGCTTGATGGTATTGACCTGTTTTATACGGATATGTTTCCGGCCAAACCTGCTATTGCCATGGCTAAATTTTGTACCGGGAAAAATATCCCCGTGATTTTCTGCCTGCAATGTCCAGTGGAAATCATGCATAAAATAGGAGTCCAGAAAGAAGAAATATTGGAAATGCTTACTCTGGCAGACTTGTTCATATCGGGCAGAAGCGGTTATTTAAGCCTGACCGATACCGCTGATTATCATGAAGCTTTGCATATTCTCTATGAAAAATACCCGAATAAATGGGGAATGATTTGCACCGCTGGAGAGCATGGTGCAGTATGGCTGGACAAAGACGAAAAAATAATTGCCCAGCCTTATGAAATCGTGCCTGTTGATACAACAGGAGCCGGGGATTGTTTCCTGGGAGGTCTTATTTACAGCTATTTCGTAAATGGCCGGACCAAACAACATTCCATGGACTTTGCCTCAGCTGCAGCAGCCATAAAATGCCTGCAGCCGGGACCAAGAATAAAGGCAGATGTAAAGATGATTAATGAATTTATGGCTGGCAGAGCATAAACCCTGGGTTTGATCATACTGAATCAGAGTATGTCAAAAATATATTATAAAATATTAGGAGGAAGAAGATGGAAAAGAGGACTACTGGGAAGAAGATTTTAATATTGCTGATGTCATTGTTGCTTATTACCGTATTTACAGTTGGATGCGGCAGCCAAAAGGCTCCGGTGGAAACGGGAAATGATTCGGATGCAGCAGAAAAAACACCGGTATCGACAATTGAAAATGCCTTGTTAAAGGATGCAGAAGCCAAAATGCTGGAAGCACTGGCACCGCTGCCGGATATGGGCAATGGAGAAAAAATCGGTGCCGTTGCTTTTAGTATGACCAACCCTTTCTGGGTAACAGTTGAAGAAGGTTACAAAGATGCAGCCAAGGAATATGGCGTGACAGTTGACGTAGTAGCTGCACCTAATGAAGCTGATGAAACCGGCCAGGCAGAAGCATTCAATACCTTGCTGGCCAAAGACTATAATGCTTTTGCCATTTCCGCCATGACCCCGTTTAATTTGGTTCCAAGTGTGGCCAAGGCCAATGAAAAAGGCCTCAAAGTTGTGGCTGTAGGTACAAACATTGATGCAGACGCAGCCAAAGATGCCAACGCAGTGGTTGAAGCCTTTGTTACCTCTGACTTTACAGAGCAGGGCAGAATGGGTGCTGAATATATTATGAAAAAAATTGGCGGTCCGGCAAAAGTTGCCGTAATTCAAGGTCAGGCCGGCGCAGATAACAGTGAACAAAGAAAACAAGGTGCTATTGAAGGTTTTGAAGCTAACGGCGGTGAAGTGGCAGCCGTAGAAGCGGCCGATTGGGATGCTCAGAAAGCTTATGATATTGCCACCAATATACTGAAAGCCAATCCCGATTTAAATGTCATTATGTGTTCCAATAACGATATGGCTTTAGGTGTTGTGGAAGCAATGAAAGCTGCCAACAAAAAAGATCAGGTAGTAGTATGCGGTATCGATTTTATCGACAATGCCCGTCAATCAATCATTGCCGGTGAATTAGACGGTTCCGTTGCTATGAGTCCTTACCTTTTCGGGAAGGCCGGGTTGATTTTATCCCTGAAAGCCACACAGGGCCATGAAATCAATACCGATATTTTCTGGACCCCCATCGGTTTAATAACTGCTGATAATGTTGCTGAATATGACGGCTGGAAATAATCTAGCGATCCAATAAATAATTATGCAAACGAGTAAATTTAACAGGTTTACTCGTTTGCAGCACCATAAAGCTTTTACTGATCGCTCCGAATAAGGGCCATTATTTCAGTTACTAAGATGACAATTTAGTCTTATATAGAGCGATATTTACAGAATAGAGGGATTATATGAACAGGAAAATGGAACTTTTGCAGGAGCTGCAAAGATGCGTCTCTGAAATGGAAGATGAACTGGTGATCAAGGTGGCCGAAACTTACCTGAATGAAGGTTATAATGCTCATGAAGGTATTATGCAGGGCCTGGTCGCGGGTATGGAAAAAGCCGGAGATTTATTTGAACAGGGAGAATACTTTGTTCCGGAGCTCCTGATTTGCTCAGATGCCATGAATAACGGTCTCGACGTTATTAAGCCCCATTTGGCAGTGGAAGATATTGGTGAAACCATCAATGTAGTCATTGGTGTTGTTGAAGGAGATACCCATGATATCGGGAAAAATCTGGTTAAAATAATGCTGGAGACAGCCGGCTTTGATGTACATGATTTAGGCCGGGACGTACCGGCAGTGGATTTTGTAAACAAGGCCAAAGAAATTGATGCCAGGATAATTTGTATGTCAACTTTGATGACCACCACCATGAGCAATATGCAGCGGGTAATTGAACTGCTGAAAGCCGAAGGTTTATACGGGAAAATAAAGACCATGATCGGCGGTGCCCCGATCTCTCAGTCTTTTGCAGATCTGATCGGTGCAGATGCGTATACTTCCAATGCAGTAGAAGCGGCTAAAAGGGCCAAACTATTAATGAGCTGTTAGCTGGAGGAGTTAAGTCATGTCTGATTTTAGGCCGCCTTTTAAATGTGTAATTCATAAAAATATTTTAACTGATGACTTTTGCAGTCAGCATAAGGATTTGATGCGGGCTGCTTATTACAGTGCCGCTCCTATGGCCGAACTTAGTATTGAATTATCCCGGGCCCTGAATAGTTCTCTGGTCATGCTGCCTGCAGATTATGTGGCTGAAGCAGAGGCCTATGGTGTTGAGCTTATCGGTTATAATGATATCTTCGGCTTACGCCCCGGGGGAACGAAGCTTAAATCAGTAAGTGAACTGTCTGATTTACCTCCCATGGATTTTACCCGCGGCAGGCTTGCTGAAATTATTAAAGCCATCAGTTTAATAGATGAAGCTGGATATACACCCTGCTTGAGTATTACCGGATTTTTTTCGCTGCTGGAAATATTGCTGCCGATGGAGCAGGTTTTTATCTCCTGGAGGAAAAGACAAGCAGTATTGTTGAATTTTTTAAAAGAATATGAGAAAAGCCTGCTGGAATACATTGCTTTGGCATTACAGGCGGGTGCTAAGGTTATTTCCTATAGTGATCCATTGACCAGCCTGGAAATACTGGGCAGAAATAACGGCCGGCAAATCGCGGAAGAATTGATTTTACCGTTTTTTTCGGAAATATCCCAAATACCCCAAAAGGGGATTATTCATATTTGCGGTTTATCATCAGATATATTAGCTGCTGCAGGTGTTCCCTGGATAGAGATCGACCTGGATGACGCAAAAAATTATTCTCAAGCCATTGCAGAACAAGCCTTATCAGTGGAGGGAATCAAGTTTTTCGGTTTCGGCTGTCTGAATCATGAAAGAACTTCGAAAAAATT
>JAAZFJ010000280.1 GCA_012511795.1 Syntrophomonadaceae bacterium | reverse complement strand
CGACCATAACCGTTCCGGAAGGAGTAACTGATTTACCAGCGTATGTTTTCCAGGACTGTACATATTTACGGATTGTGAAACTGCCAACAACGCTCAAAACCATTGGAAGTCAAGCGTTTCTTGGCTGTAGAGGGTTTACCTCATTTGTTATACCCGAAAGAGTGACCAGCATTGGAAGCTATGCGTTCTCAGACTGTATAAACCTTGCATCAATTTCCGTGCCTCCTACTGTTTCCGCTTTCGGGAATAATGCTTTTAACAACTGCGGTAAACTATCTATTTATAGTCACATGAATTCATTTGCAACGATATACGCCATAGAAAATGCCATGCCATTCATTCCAACAAATGACAGCTTCCCGGATTCCCCCTTACTATCGCTGGATCGAAGCAAAACGAGCTATGATACTAATTTTAGTAATATTTCTTTGAGCGGATCAATACTAATGAACTTGAAGTACGCAATAAAAAAGGACGATATAAATAATGTTTCTGATATGAAGGTATTCATTAAACTGCCACTTAATACACAGATAATCAATAGTAGTTTAACTGTCGATGGAACCGTAATAAACAATTTTACAAATGATGATAATAATTTG
Organism: Syntrophomonadaceae bacterium; assembly: GCA_012511795.1. Lineage (GTDB taxonomy): Bacteria > Bacillota > Syntrophomonadia > Syntrophomonadales > Syntrophomonadaceae > UBA1368. The sequence continues at coordinate 8,477 of JAAZFJ010000280.1, read as the reverse complement.
ATTATTCCTGTAACGGCAGTAAGCGGGTCGATTAAGTTTTCAGTTAAACCTACACAACAGACAAACATTGTCAGTTATGCACAACTATCATTCAAAAAAGATGGTTCTGCCAAAACTGAAATTATTGGAATTATAAACGAGTATACGCCACTTCTTACTTTGGTTGCTGATGATATAGTAGATATGGACAGTGTACCTGTCAGCGGAATTGCCCCCCCTGAAAGTACGGTGAGTTTGTTTGTAAACAATGTTGCGGCAGGAAGCGTAAAGGCTTCCAAAGCGGGGCTTTATTATACGACTGTTGCAATTAATAATCCTGTAAATTATATGTCTTATGAGATACGAGCTGAAAGCGGTGTAAACAGTGCGGTTAAAACCGTTTTGTATCAGCAAAATACACCCGTGTTGATAGAATTGAAAATGCTTTATAACGGTACTGAATATGATTTGAATACCAATACCGGAAAAAGCCCGATCATCACTTTCGTCTCGGGTAAGCCATTTACCTTTAAAGCAAAATTCAGAAATGCTGACATGATGGAAGACGTGTTTATCGTCAGCGACAGAAACAACATCAAAAAATATATAAAGGCTGAATGGGATAATAATTCCAATCAGTATATTGCGTCCGGCTTTTTTGATCCGTCAAACAAGGGATATGTCCCTGGGATCATTACGGTTGAATATGCTGCAAAGAGCAACACTATGGCAATCAATGAGCCGATTGACTTTATGGAAGATATGTATGCGGGCGATTTAACAGATGCTTTAAAACAAAGTCAAGTTGAGGTTATTTTTAACACGCCTGAATATTCGGAATTTGATATAAAGTTCTCCACAAATCCCGCATTGCAAGAGTTAGCAGACCAGGAACTCAAACTGATTATAAAAACAACTGAAAAAATATACGGTTCTGATTTCACAGGTGTTTTAGATGGCTGGGAGGGTGCTATTACTTTTTTCGACCAGAATTACTGGTTGAATATTCTAGAAAGACCCGACGGTGTATGGGTAGCCGTACATGATATTAGCTCAAACAAAATAATTGAATATATCATAGAGTTTAATACGGCTCTTTATGGCGAAGAAAATTGGGCTACGAAAAGTCTCCAAACAATGTCGGAGATCAGTTTTATTACAGGTATGGTAGTAGACTATTATGGTATTTTGTCAGACGATGAAAAGTTGAGACAGGATATATCAAGGAATCCTAACCTGACCACTGAACAGCGGACGGAAGCATTGATAAAAGCTGATGAACTACAATTTGACCGGACGATATTCTTGTGTCTAACATCAATGATTTCGCTTGTTACGATATCAATGGCTGCAACCACAGTCATGGCAGGACCCACGATAGTATTTGGTCTATTATTTGGAGCGATAACAGCATCGTCCAGTTTCTTTTGGGATATGCGCATGGCAAATATAAGAAGTGGAGGAGCCGGAGTAAGCTTTAATTTTCGCTGGGCTATTGACCCGTCTGGCTATGTTTACGAAGCGGAGCCGAGCAACCGCCTTACAGGGGTCAAGACTACGGTCTATTGGAAAGAAAACGATAGCGATACGCCTGTGATATGGGACGCCTCGGAATTTAATCAGTACAACCCGCTGTATACTGATAATGATGGACAATACGCATGGGATGTTCCCGAAGGGCTCTGGCAAGTTAAGTATGAGCTTGACGGTTATGAGACGGCCTATAGTGAATGGTTGCCCGTGCCGCCACCGCAGACAGAGGTCAACATTGGCATGGTGTCTCTGGCTGCACCTGAAGTTTCTTTGTTTACCATCTATGGCTCCTATGCGGAGGTTGAGTTCACCAGGTATATGAAACCTCACACTGTGGGCGCTTTGACGCTAACAGCGCCGGACGGTGCGAATATTCCGTACACCCTTTCAATGCCTCAGGATGAAACTGCCTTAGATGGAGCAGTGTATGCAAGGCGATATATTCTCACTTACAACAATGGATACACAGCCACAGAGGGCAGTTACACATTGACAACAAATGAAAACATCCTGAGTTATGCCGGTAAACCCGCCAAGGTCGAAGCACTAACAGCAGAACTAGAGCCGGGCATTCTCATCTCACCCCGGGAAGCAAATGTACCCAAAGGTGGAAGCCTCCAGTTTTCGGCGACCGATGAGGAAACAGGTAGCAGCGTAGCAGTGGAGTGGACCCTTATTGGCAATCAATCGGCCGGAACAAGTATTAACGCTGCGGGCTTATTGACAATTGCAGAAGACGAAAGTGCTGAAACATTAACTATCACCGCAACTGCTCAAGATGGAAGCGGACGGACTAACACTGCAATCGTCCATGTGGTTCCCACCACAACGTTCCTGTACGGCGATGTGAATAGTGATGGGAGTATCAACAGTTCTGATCATCAAAGATTATTTGAACATCTTAATGGGACGAACCTTCTTGCAGGAGATGCCTTAACAGCCGGTGATGTAAATAAAGATGGAAATATCAACAGTTCTGATCACCAAAGATTATTCGAACATCTGAACGGAACTAACCCCTTAAGTTAGGGGAATTAAGCTTGTATTGATATTTGCATAAATAATTATTGATGGTTTTAAATTAACTACATAGTCTGGTAAAATACTTGAAGACTGTTGCGGCTATACAGACAATAGTTTTAAACCGCTGAATATGCGATCGAAGCGGAAGCATCTACAGTGATTTACAGCTTACAAATGTAATAACTAAATTTCACAGCCAAAAGGATTCAATGGAGCAATTGGCTCTGGTGGGCCTCACACTATCTGTATTAATGAAAGGGAATTATATTCATGCAAAAGTTTAAAAAAACAGCAATGATCACTTTGGCTTTTTTCATACTGAGTGGCGTGATGACAGCATTTCCCGTTTCAGTTTCTGCTGGTTTTTTATCAGCTTATGATGTGCTGAAACTAGATTATCCTGAGGTAGTTGCCAACATAGTTGCCGGGGGATGTAATGAAGGGGAAATAAAAGAATTTTTAATTGCTCTGGAGACAGATGTAAGTAAGCGTGGTACATTGAACGAAGCCAATTTTAATTCAATAATGTATCAGTCTTTTGAGGAAGTCATCCAGTGGAGGGCCCATCGTAATGTATTTCGCGCTCTTCTGAAAAGCTACGGGGATGAGATTGAGTACACATTGGATAATAGTGAACTTCACCCGGATCTGGTGCCTATACGCAATGCGGTTATGAAATCCTTGCTGGGTGAAGAAGAAAAACCGCCGGTTTCCGGAGGAGGAGTGACCACCTCCCCTAACAGTGATATTAACCAGGCTATTTCAGCAGAGTTAAGTAAATCTGCAAAGGTTATCCAGGTTGATGTTTCGAAATATCCTGAGCTGGTTCTGCCAGGGAGTCTGCTTAATGATGTGAGCAGAAAAGGCAAGACACTAGAATTAAGCTGGTCTGGTTTAAAGATTACTCTGCCACCGGGCGCAGTGAATATGGATAGTGAGGATAAGCTGACCATAAGTGCTAAAACACTGAGCTCTGCCAGGGAAGCCGAAACTGCACAAAAGGCCGGAACAAATTTAAAACTGATAAGTGAAATTTATGATATCCAAGTATCCACTTTGGAAACTCCCCGGAATTTTGCTTTCACCAAACCTGTTGATATTGCTTTAACTTACAGTATCAGGGAAACTACTGAAGTGCAGAAATCCCTGGCCCTTTATTTCTATAATGAAAAAAACCTGGACTGGGAAAAACTTTCCGGAAATCACGACCTAAGTGCACGGTATATTCGGGTGACCACCAACCAGCCGGGCAAATATGCCTTATTTGCTGCGGTTGCAGCAACAGTAACTGCAGAACCTGAACCGGTCAGCAGCAGCTTTATCGATATCACGGGACATTGGGCGGAGCAGGATATCAACATCATGTACCAGAAAGGCCTGGTCAGCGGAGTAACAACATTTATGTTTGAGCCGGAACGCAGTATAACCCGGGCGGAATTTGCCGCTATTATGCTCAGAGCCATGGGAGAACAGCCCGGCACCTATATGACCGGCAGATTCTACGATGTGCCGGCAGATGCCTGGTATTTTAGCGCGGTGAACAGAGCAGCAGAAGTGGGTATTATTTCCGGATACTCCAGCACCAGCTTCGGCCCCCGGGATCCGGTCACCCGTGAACAGATAGCGGCGATTATCAGCCGGGCCATGCAGATCAAGAATAAAGGAGCAGCAGTTTCAGATAGTGAAGTTCCTTTCAGATTAAATGTATTTGCTGATCAGAAGAACATATCGATTTGGGCTAGAAACGGTGTGGCCTTTGCAGCTGCCAACAATATTGTCAAAGGTCGCTCAGCCACAGAGTTTGCCCCTCATGCTACTGCTACTAGAGCCGAAGCAACAGCCATGATACTCAGAATGTATAACCAGTTATAATGTTGCCTTGGGGATCAGGCACCAAATGCCTGCCTGCCTGCCTGTGCCCCGAAGGGGTATGACCCGAAAGGTTATGCCTAGGATGGATATTGCCTTTATTTTTTAAAGGGATAAAAAATTAAATAATTAATCATACGAAGCAGCTCTTCTAAGGGCTGCTTCGTATTTGGCGCATAACTCTTTTGATAGTAGCAGGATTTGGAATCAAGGGGCAAATTATACATAAAGCAAAGGAATCAAAATTCATGTGCTGGGTATCATTTATATATGGGAAATGAGCTGATAGGAGGAGCATTGTTTAAATTATTAAAAAACGGCCGCTGTTTCACACCGGATGATATCGGGCAAAAAGATATCCTGGTGGTTCATGACAAAATATGTGCCGTAAAAGACCAGGTCAAGCCGGAGAAATTTGAGGACATCGAGGTAATAGACTGCAGCGGTTGTCTGGTCTGTCCGGGTATAATTGACCAGCATGTCCATATTACCGGAGGCGGGGGTGAACAGGGGCCAATCAGCAGGATACCGGAAATTATGCTTAGTGAGATCATTGAAGCTGGAGTTACGACTGTAGTCGGGGTTTTAGGTTTCGACAGCATTACCCGCAGTATTGCAGGTCTGCTGGCCAAAGCGCGGGCTTTAGAGGCTGAAGGAATCACCACTTATATTTACACCGGCAGCTATGGGAGTCCCACAGAAACTTTAACCGGCCGTGTTTTAACCGATATAGTGCTGCTGGATAAAGTGATCGGAGTGGGAGAAGTGGCTATAGCTGATTATCGCTCCAACCATCCTTCACTGGAAGATTTAAGGACTCTGGCTTCTGAAGCCAATGCCGGCGGGATGCTGGGAGGAAAAGCAGGAATCCTTCATCTGCATTTGGGGGATGGCAAAGAGGTAATGGAATCATTGTTCAGGTTAATCAACGAATCCGATTTTCCGGTGGAAATGTTTGTACCCACTCATATTAATCGCAATCCCAAACTCTTTAACCAGGGCATTGAACTCTTACAAAGAGGCGGGAATATTGATCTTACAGCCGGTGAAACGGCAGGCTTTAGTGTAGCTGAGGCACTTTCAATTCTTCATGAAAAAAACGTCAACCTGGAAAAAGTCACAGTATCATCTGATGGAAATGGCAGTGCCCCCAATGAATCAGGTATCAGCCGTATGGACCAATTATTGCAGGATATTCGAAATTCTATCAGGGAAAGCAAACTGGGTTTTGCAGCTGTGATGAAAACAGTAACCGCAAATCCCGCCAAAGTGCTAAAGCTCTATCCGCAGAAAGGCTGTATAGAACCTGGAAGCGATGCAGATATCCTGGTATTAAAAGAAGACGATTTAAGTATCTTTCGCTTGCTGGCCAAAGGGCAGGTAGCAGTAATGGAACAGCAGGCAGTCAAAAAAGGAAAATATGAATAATGACCGGTAAAATAAAAATAAACTGGAGGAACGATGGGAAACAATAGAAAAGGAGACCTGGTAATAATAGGCGGTGCCGAGGACAAGTATGGAGAGAGCAAAATCCTGGAAGAAGTAGTGGAGGTTATCGGCGGAGAAGATGCGAGAATCGGTATACTTACAACTGCTACCGAGCACCCAAAAGAGGTGGGAGAAGAATACCGGGATATTTTTTTGCGCCTGGGCGTAAGAGAAGCTGAGATTATAGATATTAATTCGCGGGATGATGCCAATCGGGAGGAGAACGTGCGCAGGATTATGGATGCCACCGGTTTCTTTTTTACCGGCGGAGACCAGCTGCGGATCACCAGCATCCTGGGAGGAACCCGGGTATATGAAGCCATCCATGACTGTTTCAATCATGGGACTTCAGTTATTGGCACCAGCGCCGGTGCCTCGGTTATGTGCAGTACCATGATCGTAGAAGGAAACAGCAATGATGCTGCCAGAAAGTGCACTTTGAAAATGGCTCCGGGTTTGAGGCTTTTAGAAGGAGTAATCATCGACCAGCATTTTGACCAGCGGGGAAGATTAGGCAGATTACTGTGCGGAATAGCTGAAAATCCTGGAATATTAGGTATAGGTATTGATGAAGATACGGCAATCCGTGTTTTCCCGGAAGAGTATTTTGCAGTTCTGGGAAATAATGCGGTTACAGTTATTGATGGCGAGTCTATAAAAAGCAGCAATGTTTCAGAATTAAAACCTGACGAGATTCTGACCATCACTGGTGCCTGTCTGCATGTTTTATCATATGGTTACGGGTTTGATTTCAAAAGACGGGAAGTTTTGAGACTGCATTAATTTGTTTTTACAGGAGGATATTGAATTAATGGAAGTAGTCAGTATACGCAATTATAGCGGCAGAAATATTTACAGCCATAAACCGGTTATTAAGATGACAGTCGACCTGGGGGAATTTACCGAAATACTTACCAAAGATATTACTGGATTTAACTTCAGATTATTAAGCTGTTTCCCCGGGCTGAAAACCCACTGCTGTTCCCCGGGCTATGAAGGAGGATTTGTCTACAGGCTAACGGAAGGCACCCTGGTATCTCATGTCATTGAACATCTTGCTCTGGAATTGCAATGCCTCATGGGGTATGAGGTTTCTTTCGGCAAAACCCGGGTAATTAAAGAGCCATCCATGTACTTAATCATTTATGAATACATCAATCAGCATTGCGCCCCGGAGTTCGGTTATTCTGCCGTGGAAATAGTATCAGCAATAGTACGAAATGATATTGGCATCATCGATGAGGTTTTGGAAAGATTAAACACTTTAACATTAGAAAAAGATCTGGGTCCCAGTACCAAAGCTATCTTGGCAGAGGCCAAAAAGCGGCATATACCTTACAGGCAACTGGGAGAACAGAGCTTGTTTCAGCTGGGGTATGGCAGTTATATGCAGTTTATTGAGGCTTCACTGCCTGGCACCACCAGCAGTATAAATGTTGATTTAGCCAAAAACAAGCAGCTGGCCAAAGAATTATTGCGGGAACATCTTATTCCTGTCCCTGAGGGAGGTATTGTGGGTTCAGAGTATGCAGCGGTCAATATGGCAGAGAAAATCGGCTATCCCCTCGTGGTCAAGCCTTTAGACGGAAATCACGGCCGGGGAGTTACAATAAATATTTATAATGTAGATACTCTCAGGACTGCCTACCGTATTGCCAGTTCCTATTCTAAACAGGTAATTGTGGAGAAGTATATTAAGGGCAAAGACTATAGAATTTTGGTAGTAGGACATCAGGTTGCTGCTGTTGCAGAAAGGAAACCTCCGTTTGTTTTAGGAGACGGAATTCATTCGATTCTGGAATTGATTAGAAAAGAAAATGAAAACAAGAACCGGGGCGTTGGACATGAAAAGTCCTTGACCAAAATTTATGTGGATAAAGTAACAGAAGACTTTCTGTCAAGGTCAGGATTCAGTATTTATGATATACCTGAAGCAGGTCAGGTAATATTCTTAAGAGAAAACGGGAATTTAAGCACCGGAGGCAGTGCCCGGGACTGCACCATGGAGATTCACTCTTATAATAAAGAACTGGCAGTAAAGGCAGCCACAGTTATAGGCCTTGATGTAGCGGGAATAGATGTAATTGCAGCTGATATATCCCAGCCAATGACTGCAAAAAATGCTGCGGTTATTGAAGTCAATGCAGCACCCGGTTTAAGAATGCACCTCTCACCGACTGAAGGGCAGGGAAGAAATGTAGCAGCAGATATCCTGGACTTTATGTATCCTGAAGGCACTCCGGCATCCATCCCAGTCGTATCTGTTACCGGCACCAACGGGAAGACGACGGTTACGCGCCTGCTCCAGCACGTACTGGCGTTAAGCGGCAAAAAAACCGGCATGACCTGTTCAAGCGGCACTTATATAGGTAAAGAGTGCATAGCCAGGGGGGATAATACCGGCCCCCTAAGTGCCAAATCCATTCTGTATAACCGGGAAGTAGAAGCGGCAGTGCTGGAAACTGCCCGGGGCGGGATCATAAGCAGAGGATTAGGATATGACCTGGCAGATGTGGGCATCATTGTAAATATCAGCGAGGATCATTTAGGACTTGATGGTGTAAATACTTTGCAAGACCTGGCGT
>JAAZFJ010000279.1 GCA_012511795.1 Syntrophomonadaceae bacterium | reverse complement strand
TACAACGACATGGAGCCAAGGATTGACACTCCTCACTCCTCACACCTCACTAACCATGACAATCAGGGTACGTCCCCACTGTCATGCGAGAAAAAACCCGCTTTTGCGGGTTTTTGACTTCTTATGAATTGATTATTAATCTAGTCCTCTTCTGGAACTGGAGCTTCTACCGGGCAAACATCAGCACATGCTCCGCAATCAGTGCAGAGCTCCGGATCAATTACATATATATCATCGCCTTCACTGATAGCTTCTACGGGGCATTCATCAGCGCAGACTCCACACGATATACATTCGTCAGTAATTTTGTAACTCATATTGCAACCTCCTTGCTGTAATCAATAATTGCATTATAATAACTGATAAAAATTTTGTCAATTTCCATTTTATAAGCTTTAGCCACATTCTTTTTGCTTCCTCATTTTTACATAGAAACGATTTAAACACTGTCCCCAGCTTTCTTTCATTTCAATTCCTTGTAGTGACATGTTTTTGTTATAATTAATATTGTAAATTACCGAACCTGGAGGACATAAAATGAAATGCCTGCTGCTGGCCAACGGGGAATATGGTGATATAACTATTTACTACTCTCTGGTGCAACAGATGGACATTGTTCTGTGTGCTGACGGAGGGGCCAATTATGCATACCAAATGGGCATAACTCCCGATTGTATATTAGGGGATTTGGATTCCATAGATCCTCAGGTCAAGGATTATTTTATCTCGCAAAAGGTATTGTTCAAAGAATTTCCCCCTGCCAAAGATTTTACTGATACCCAGCTTACCTTGGAATTGGCATGGGAGTTGGGGGCAGATGAAATTATTTGCCTGGGGACTTTAGGTGGCAGACTTGACCATACCATGGCTAATTTATATAGCTGTATGGAAGCCGCCCGTCAGGGTAAAAAAATAATCCATTTCGGACCTCAGGTGACCGTTTATATGATAACAGGCCCACTGCGGCTTAGAGGCCGCCGGGGTGACACCGTTTCTCTGATCGTCCTTTCCGAAAAGGCAGAAGGTGTAACCCTGCAAAATTTTGTGTACCCCCTGACAGATGCGTTATTATTAAAGGAAAACCCTTATGCAGTTTCCAACCGGATGGCAGATGATACAGCAGAGATCAATTTAGCTTCCGGAGTCATTGCCGTCTTTCATTACCGGTCGTAATTACGTTTTTATTAAAACGGAGGAAATAAAGTGGATCTATCTTTTCTGGCAGGAATTTTCGCCAGTCCCTGGAATATCATACTCAGCCTGATCGATATAGCCATCGTTGCCTATGTTTTTTACCGGATTTTAGGTCTGATTCGCGGAACCAGAGCAGTACAGCTGCTGAAAGGACTGATACTGCTGCTGGTTTTTGCTGTTATAGCCAGATCTCTGGGGCTGGAGATGGTCACCTGGCTGGTAGACAAGTTCTTTATTTTATCAGCCATTGCAATACCCATCGTTTTTCAGCCGGAATTACGCAGAATACTGGAGCGAATAGGTGAAGGCCGCTTTTTTTCATCTCAGGGCTTATCAGCAACATATGCCGATAAAGCAGTGATCAGTGAGATAACCCAGGCGGCAAACATCCTCTCTTTAAGCAAAACCGGAGCTTTGATCGTGATCACCCGCGGTACCGGGATCAATGAATACCTGCACACCGGGGTGCCGCTGGACTCTTTAGTATCAGCCAGCCTTTTGGTCAACATTTTTGTTCCCAATACCCCGCTCCATGATGGCGCCGTGGTGATAACCGGCGGGCGTATCAGTCATGCCGCTTGTTTTCTGCCTTTAAGCGATAATCCGCGTCTGGCCAAGGAACTGGGTACCAGGCACCGTGCCGGCATTGGGATTACAGAAGTATCAGATGCCCTGGCCCTGATCGTTTCTGAAGAGACTGGAATTATTTCTCTGGTGTCGGAAGGGCGCCTGCGCAGAAATCTTAATACTGCCACACTGAGCCAGGCATTGACTGAAGAACTGATTCCTGAGGAAAAACGGCAGGATTCCTGGTTAAGGAGGTGGGCTAATGAAGAAAAATCAAGAGCAGGGAAAAACAATTAATCTCAAGATCATCGCTGTCATACTATCTATTCTGCTATGGTTTTATGTATCCGTCCAAGGCCAGCTCACTGCCCAGAATGCTTTGGAAATCCATTTGAACTATTACAATCTGGCTGAAAACCTGACTGTAAGCGGGCCGGACACAGTAACAGTAAGACTGTGGGGGACTTTGAGTGAAACCGATCGGGTGGAAGCTTTTATCGATTTAAACGGCCTGGGGCCAGGCTCCTATGATTTGCCGGTTACATTAAAACAATCCAACCGGGCTTTATTCAGTTCAGTTGAACCCAACCGGGTGGAAATCGTGATCCGGGAAATAAAAGAAAACTCGTTTTCTATTGAGGCCAGAAATACAGCAGTGCTTCCCGCCGGATTTGAATTGACGGATATTTTTGTGGTACCTGAGCGCTGCTCAGTACAGGGGAACCAGACCGATGTAAGCAAAGTAGCAGCAGTTATTGCCCCTATAAACCTTGCCAGCAGCCCTGAGATCCAGAGTGCCACGGTAACATTACAGGCTTTAGACCAGGACGGAAAGGTAGTGGAAGGAGTCAGGACCGTCCCGGAAAAAGCAGTAGTCTATGGGGTAGTGAGTCAATTGATAGTCAGCAAAAAGGCTGTAATAAAACCAGTTTTTAAAGACAATTTGCCTGAAGGCTATGAACGGGGGCAAGTGGTGCTAGAACCACAGGAAGCCCTTGTGATCGGTACTCCCGCTGCAGGAGAAGCCATCATTGAAATAACAACCGAGGAAATTGATTTAGGTGATAAAACAGCGCCTTTTAATATTGAGGCAAAGCTAGTATTGCCTGAAGGAGTCAAAGTTTATCCTGAACAGGTATCTGTTTATACAGAAATAAAATCAATCAATTCTGAAGAAACTGAAAGTATTGAAGATTAAAAAGGATATATACTTTAGTGTTAACAAAATGAGCAACAGGGGCATATGTTAATTTATAGAATCAGTAAAAGGAGGAGCATAATGGGGGCATTATTTGGAACTGATGGTGTACGAGGAATAGCGAATATCGAGCTGACACCGGAACTGGCCTTTGATCTGGGGAGAGCCGGAAGCTGCGTTCTGGCAAGTCAGTCAGGGGGCTTTAAACCTCGTATACTGGTAGGAAAAGATACCCGGATCTCCTGCGATATGTTAGAGGCTGCACTGATTGCCGGAATCTGTTCCACTGGTGCAGACGTTTTGACCGCCGGTATTATTCCCACACCGGCAGTTGCTTATCTGACAAGAAAATATCAAGCTTCCTGCGGGATCGTCATATCTGCTTCCCATAACCCGGTGGAAGATAACGGTATAAAATTTTTCGGTTTCAATGGCTACAAATTACCCGACGAAACAGAAGATATAATTGAAGAACTGGTGCTTAAAGGCACCTCTGACCTGATCCGTCCCCAGGGACCGGAGGTAGGAAGAGCCTATACCATTGAAGAAGCTAAAAGGAATTATATTGATTACCTGTTAGGATGCATTGACCTCCAGGATGGAATGAGCGGCTATACCATTGTCCTGGACTGTGCCAATGGCGCGTCCTATGAAGTGGCGCCTCAGCTGTGGCAGCAGTTAGGGGCCAAAGTGATTCCCATAAACAATGTGCCCAATGGGATAAATATTAACGACTGCTGCGGTTCCACCCATACCGAAAGTTTAAAAAGAGCCGTAGTTGATAACCAGGCTGATATTGGCATAGCCTATGACGGAGATGCCGACCGCTGTATCATCGTAGATGAACTGGGAAATGAGCTGGACGGCGATTATCAGCTGGTGATATGTGCACTTGAAATGCAGCGCCTGGGCAAACTGGACCCGGCCAGAGTAGTGGCGACTGTTATGAGCAACATCGGGCTGGATATTGCCCTGCAGAAAGAAAATATACAGGTAGTTAGCTGCAAAGTGGGCGACCGCTATGTGCTGGAAAAAATGCAGGAAACCGGCGGTAAGATAGGCGGCGAACAATCGGGGCATATCATATTTCTTGATCATGCTACCACAGGAGACGGCCTTTTGACCTCACTTAAAGTGGCGGAAGTGTTAAAGCATACCGGAAAGAAATTAAGCGAACTGGCCGGACAAATGGGAAAACAGCCCCAGATACTGGTCAATGTAAGAATGGAAAATAAAGATGAAGTCCTGGCACTGCCTTATATAAAACAAGTCCTCAAGGAAGCTGAGGAGAAGCTTGGTAAACAGGGAAAGCTGGTGGTAAGACCGTCAGGTACTGAACCACTGGTGCGCAT
>JAAZFJ010000030.1 GCA_012511795.1 Syntrophomonadaceae bacterium | reverse complement strand
CAATCGTTGTTCCTAAAAAAATTACCGGTAAAGGCGGAAGAATTGTAAATACCGATAATATTTTTAAAGAACTGCGAAAAAAATACGAGACTAAATTCAATCAGTTTATCAGTGAAGGCTTGGGTTTAAAAACCACTACGGATTCTGATCAGATCATTACTGCAGTGATTGGATTTATGGACAAATTGGAAAAAGGATTGGACAGGTTGCTGCCAGGTGATCTGACTACGGAAAGTGGACTCAGACAATTTATAGATTCTTTGATGCAGTTTTTTGGTCCCCACAAAATGTATACGATCAATGAAGATTTATTGCGGGAGATGTTGATTCGCTTCCCGCCGGTGAACTTAATGATACCGCTGGGATTATACAAACCTGCCCAGTTAATTGATTGTATGGATACCCGCGATGCAGTAAGCTATGCGAATCTGGTGGAGAGTACCAGTTACACTGATAGGGATTTGCAATGGCTGATGGAAAATGTTAAACCGGAAAGTTTTGAATGGGTGGAGCTAAGACCCATATTTTTAACCGATGAAAGGTATCCGACTACCCTTCCGCCCGGAAAAATAACCTACTTTAACCGCATTACCGGGCGGATCATGATTAAACCATTAGAAAAGGGACAGGGCGGTAATTATCCTAAACTAAGATACTTTACGAATATGCTGCGCCGTTTGGCTGTTGCCGAGCATTATTCACAGTTATTTATGTTAAATGCCATGGAACGCAAAAACATTGGCCTTAAAGTAAAAAATTCTTTACTTAGTATGCGAAAAGGTGATTTGTTTTCGGCCCATAACATTTTCGAAAACTATCATCACCGTTTACTGGTAGAAAAGATTTCAGCAGTCGTAGAAACGCAAAGTAGTATAAATAAAGAATTAGCTGCTTTATTCAAATTAATGGCAGACAGTTATGGCATTGGACAAATGCTGGAAAATGAAGTTTTCCTGACCTGCACTACCTGGAGTTGGGCCAGTTACAGTTTTAAAGGGGGAACAGAGATACCTGCTCCCCTTACAACAACGGTTGAAGGCCGCTGGTTTAATCATGACTTTCTGGAAATGCTTTATAAGGAATTGGGATATGACCCCCAGGAAATAATGCAAATCGTTTTTCAGCTGATCCAAACAGGCAAAAGTGATCAAAACATTTTGGATACGCTACTGCCTGCCCGGCCCAAAGATGTAGCAGTAGTCGTCCAGGAAACAACCAATGAGCCAAGCAGGCATTTAATCCGCCATGAGAATAATCCCATTTTGGAACCTGTAGCGGGAAGCAGATGGGAATCAAAATATGTCTTAAACCCTGGGGCTTTGCGTATTGAAGATAAAGTATATTTATTTTACCGGGCAGTTGGGGGGGACAATATCTCTTATATCGGATTGGCGATCACGGATGGTTATAGAGTCCTTGAGCGTCTGCCGGAACCAATCTTCTCTCCGGAAATACCGGAAGAAAAAATGGGCTGTGAAGATCCTCGTCTAATTATCATAGGAGAGCGTGTATTTATGCTTTATACCGCTTATGATGGCAATATTGCCCAGATTGCTGCAGCTTCCATAAAAGTTGATGATATTAAAAATGGTAATTATCTAAATTGGCAAAGAGAAGGATTGGCTTTTAAGAACATATGGGATAAAGATGCTATTTTATTCCCGGAAAAGATAAATGGCAAATATGTTATTTATCACCGAATAGAACCAAGCATCTGGGTCACATATATGAAAGAGGTCAAATTCCCGTTGACGGAAAATCACGCCATAATCGTTGGACCAAGGCCGGGACGCATGTGGGATTCGCTGAAAATTGGTGCCGGTGCACAACCACTTAAGACCAAATATGGCTGGCTCCTGATCTACCACGGGGTCGATTATAATTATGTCTATCGATTAGGTGTGTTGCTGGTAGATTTAAATAATCCGCAGAAGATCATATACCGTTCTCCCAATCCTATTCTGGAGCCGGAAGAAGATTACGAAGTGGGCCTGGATGGAGCATGGGTACCAAATGTTGTCTTTACTTGCGGTGCAGTTGCCGGTACTGATAAAGAAATTCTGGAAGATGATGATGAGATCCTGGTCTATTACGGTGCAGCAGATACCAGTATAGGTCTGGCAAGTGCTGCATTATCTGACCTGATACCTGAATCATTCCGAAAGTATTAAAGAAAAAACGGTAGTTTTGCAAAGATTTATATGTTGAATATTTTTGTTAAGATTTGTTAAATAGAAATTTCCCTGTTTAATTGTTGTTGCTGGCTGATAACCAATTCAGTCAGCAGCAGCGATAAAACAGCTTCAGCCCCCTGGTTGCCATTTACACCTGCTGGGGTTAATGCATCAAAACAACCTCCGGTTTGCGGATTATATAAGCTCATAGCGTGGATATTATCACCCAGATACCAGAGGTAACCTTTTTGTGCCATCTCCAGGTATTCCCGCCTGCCGATAGCAGTATAGCCTTCATTTAATGCAATTACAATAGAGGCAGCATCAACCGGCTGCTGATCAAACATAGCAACTCTTTGTCCTCTTTGATACCAACCCTGGTTTCCGATTATATTTAAATGGCCGTAACGAAATAAAATGCCGCATAAAAAATCCAAAGAATCACGGCCGGCCTTTAAAGCCTTTTTGCTGCCAGAAAGGTTGTATACAGCCAAGAGCGCCTGCGGTAAAATACCGTTACAATAAGTAAGGTAGTTTTCAAACCAGTACCATCTTGGGCCATGATAAGTTTCATACAATCCCAGCAGATAATTAGATAACCTGTCAATGATCAGGTTGTAGTTGTTTTTATGTTCATTTTCAGAGCTGCTGATTTTGCATAATCCTAATAAGGAGTAGGCAATTGCCCGCGGGGAATTAAATCTCATCGCTTTGTCTATGTTTTTGATAAACATTTCTTCACAAAGCTGCCGGATATTGTCCCATTTACTGAAAGTTCCTGCTGCACAGGCCATTAAGGCTCTGCCTATACTATCTTCGGAATCAAAACGGGAAGAGTAAATATTACCCTGGTAAAAATTTGACCAACTGCCATCCTGTTGCTGGGC
The DNA here is from genome assembly GCA_012511795.1 of Syntrophomonadaceae bacterium. Classification (GTDB taxonomy): domain Bacteria; phylum Bacillota; class Syntrophomonadia; order Syntrophomonadales; family Syntrophomonadaceae; genus UBA1368. The sequence goes on along the minus strand of JAAZFJ010000030.1, from coordinate 642 downwards.
TGAGTGTAGGAAAAGTGTATATTGTAATATTTCGTCATATTTAAAATCATTCAGAACAGCAACCATCAGTGCCCGGGCATTGTCGTCCAAGGTATAGCCGCTGTTTTTATCGGGGTTATCCAGTCGGGAGAATTGCAAAATTCCCGTTTCATCGGTCATTTGACGTAAATATCTATAATCTCGCATAATTAACCTGGGCAACCTCCTGTTCTGGTTGTTCCAGCATTGCAAACAGGCTGCAATATTGTCGGCCTATATTGGACCAGCTCCAGGTTCTGCCCAACTGGTACGCATTTTCCTCCAGACTTTTCTTCAATTCAGGTTTCGCAATTATTTGACTAATAAGTCTGGCTAACTGTTCGGAATTAGCTTCCAGAGCCAAAAGACCCCGGCCGCGGGTCAGTACTTCCGAGGCGTAAGCATAGGAGGTAGATACAATTGCTTTACCCGCACCCAGAGCAAAAGCCAGGGTGCCGCTTACTGCCTGATCCTTGTTGGGATAAGGGCTTAAATAAATGTCTGTAAGGCTTAAATAATCATTTAACTCTTTATCATTCAGATATTTATTTACAAAGCAGACATGCTTCTGGAGACCCAGTTCATTAACCAGATTAGCCAACATCAACCGATATGATTCGCCTT
>JAAZFJ010000278.1 GCA_012511795.1 Syntrophomonadaceae bacterium | reverse complement strand
GAAAAGTTGCTATCAATGATACATGTCAATAAATGTTCATCTGTTCACTTGTTTAGATAATCCTAGCTTATTCATGATTTATTCTCAACTGCTTGTTTAGATTCGAATTCGCTGTTTTTCTCGTATTGCTTTAAAACCAAACAATAACTGCCAAGCTATTTAGTAATTATCAGGGTGGCCTTTTCCCCTACCTTAAGGGAAGTATCCCTGTCAAGCCGCACCTTTATTTTAATACTGTCTTTATTCTTGTTAGCTGCAGTTTGCATTTCCTTCGGAGTATACTGAGCTTTTACATCGATGAAGCTGATGATTCCCTTTTGTTCCCCTTTACCTGTTGTAATGGTTACTTCCTGCTTATAATCGATCCGGGGCAGATGCTCCTCCGGAAGATATGCCACCAGATATTTATCCGTATCTGAAGCCACATCAGCAAGATTATATCCGGGGGCTATTATATTACCCAGCAGATAATTTTTGCTGATGACAATTCCGTCGCTCAAGGCTGTGATCTTATATTTGCTCAGATTTTCTTCGATCTGACTGATCTGGCTATTGGTCTGATCGATCTCAGCCTGCAGGGAATCAACTTTGGCCTGTGTCACGCCTTTTTGCAGGATCATTAGCTTTTGCCGGGCATTATCAAGCTGTACCTTTTTCACTGTTATATCAATGGCTGCTTGTTCCGCTTTATATTTTGCTTGATCCCAGTCAGCTTCTGAAAGTCCTCCTGCTTCAAATAATTTTTGTGCTTTCTCAAAAGCCTTTTTGGCCAGTTCATTAGTTAGTTCAGCGCTTTCCAGCGCTTTTTCAGCCAGCAGCACATTGTTCTCTGCCTGCTTAATTTCAGCCGGGTCTATGCTTCCCAGCAAATCAGACATCATCGCCTGCTTTTTAGCAAGTACAGTCTGCAGCTGATTAAGGGTATGTCTTTCATTACTGTCATCAATTTTGGCAACCACATCACCGGCTTTCACATCCTGTCCCAGTTCAACCGGCATTTCAATTATTTTTCCTGATACCTGGCTGTAATGAGATATTACGGAGGTTTCCACCATGCCGGTAAGCTCCAATTTCTCGGCATTTGAGGAGCAGCCGGCAACCAGTATGGCTAGCAAAATAAGATTCATCACCAGGAAAAACCGCTTCATTAAATCTATCCCCCAATCATTTAACTGCTGATAAAATAAATGTTTTTTATATCACCCGGTATTTTTTCAGTAAACGGGTATTGATGATTATGAAAAAAACCGAACAGCCAAAGATCACTGCCAGGTCCCGGGCAATCATGGCAAAGCCGCCGCCTTTCACCATTACCTGGGTAAGGGCATGGGCTACATAATACAAAGGCATCAATTTCTCGATAAACTCCAATGCAGGTGACAGATTGAACAACCCGGAAAAAAATATCTGTGGTATTACTACTACCGGAATAAACTGCATCATCTGAAATTCGCTGCTGGCTGCGGTAGAAGCCAAAATCCCCATGGTAAGAGCTACCATAGCCGTAAGCAGGGTTATTAATAAGACCAGGGCAAAGGAACCTATCATTGCGGCATTGAGTATATAAATACAATACCAGGAAATGATGAAAGATTGCACAACAGTAACTGCTCCAAATCCCAAGACATATCCCAGCACGATTTCCCAGCGTTTTATAGGCGTGGAAAGCAGCTTTTCCAGGGTACCGGTAGTCCTTTCCTGCAAAAACGAAATGCCCGCTACCAGAAAGACAAAAAAGAATATAATAAATCCTATGAGCACAGCTCCGATATTATCAAAGGTTTCTGCATCCTCATAACCATAAACATAGTTTATCTCCGACTTTAAATCCGGCCTTAAGGCCATGGTTTTCATTTTAGCTGCCTCCAGGGCAGCGATAGCCAGTTTAGCTTCTGTAGAATTACTGGCATCTACCTCTATATAAGATTTGCCGCTTACAATATTTATAGAAGCGATGATCTCTCCCTCTTCCAGTGCTCTTTTAGCTTCACTTTCATCATAGTGCAAAGCTATAATGTTGTTGGTGTCCAGATTATTAACATAGTCAACCGGTGCATTTATAACACCTACAGTAAACTGGTCACTGCCGCCGACAAAAATAAAATATACCAACGTCAGCATCAATAGCGGGGCAAATATCATCAAAGCCAGGGTTCTTTTATCATGACGCAGCTGGTTTATAATACGCATTGCCAGTGCCCTAACCCTCATATTTATTTCCTCCATAATAGATAAAGGCTTCTTCAATGGTTTTAGCCCCGATGCGTGCCTGTAATTCATCGGCAGTTCCCTGGGCAATCACCTGACCTTCCCTCATCATAGCAAGCTCGTGACATTTAACAGCTTCATCCATAACATGGGTGGTTACAATGATGGTTACGCCCTGTTCAGTCATCTTGTATAATTCAGTCCAGATATCCTGCCGCAGCAGCGGGTCAATACCAACAGTGGGTTCATCCAGCAGCAATACCGGCGGGTTGTGTAAAATGGCTATGGCCAGTGAAAGCCGGCGTTTCATACCCCCTGAATACGCCATGACTTCCTTGTCCAGGTCCTCAGAAAGCTTGACCACAGCCATTACCTCATCAATGCGTTTATATAAAAAGGTCTTTTTCATACCATAGACAGTGCCGAAAAATTCCAAGTTTTCTCTGGCGGTAAGGGTATTATAAAGGGCATCTGACTGGGCCATGTAACCAATTTTATTCATTACTTCAAGTTTTGGAACAACTTCATTGAGTACATAGACTTCACCGGAGTTAGCCGGCAATATTCCGGTCATAATTTTTACTATTGTCGTCTTGCCACAGCCTGAAGGTCCCAAAAGACCAAAAATCTGACCATATGGCACCTGCAGATTTATATCCTTTAAAACTTGCTTTTTGCCGTAATACTTGTTAACACCTTGCAGTACAATACAGTTATTGTTCATGCCTACTTCCTTTGTATGGTTTGTCTGCTCCCCGGCGATTTTAAATAATTTCTTCGAAGTTTTACTATTCCACATCTATCTATTACAGAAGCTTAAATGGACATAGTGTTGATTATCTTATTAATTGTAATTATAATGAAATCGGAAAAAGTATTCAATAGACACAATAAATGAAGCTGACTTTTAATCAACACAATGGCCGCCGATGACGATTAT
>JAAZFJ010000277.1 GCA_012511795.1 Syntrophomonadaceae bacterium | reverse complement strand
TTCCCAATCAAACCGGGTTTACTACCTGCCTGGCACGAAAGCTGATATTTTCTGCGGCGGCTACTAAGATTGAACAGAACAACCTGTGGGTGCTTCCCAGTGGTCCGATACCGCCAAATCCTGCTGAATTACTTAATTCATCCCGTGTCCAAATGATGTGGAATCAATTATTACAGGAGTACGACTATGTCCTGATCGATTCATCACCTGTATTGGCAGTGACCGATCCCACTATACTTTCCACCCAGGCAGATGCAGTCATTATGGTGGTACGCTCAGAATTTACCCGGATCGAGGCCGCTTTGCAAGCCAGAGAGCAACTGGCCAGGGCTGATGCCCGCCTGCTTGGTGTAATACTCAACCAGGTAAAAATCAACAGTTACAATTTTTATGCTTATTGATAAATCTTTAGTTGTTTTAAAAAGAAGAAATGAGTATTGTCTGGCCATCTATGAAAAGAGATAGCTAATGTCTGGCTTTTAAAAAAGAAGGAGTGAGTCTTATGGAAATCCCTTTGTTGGATCTTAAGCGTCAGTATTTGCAAATCAGGACTGATGCAGAGGCAGCTATTCATTCTGTGCTGGCTTCCGGAAAATATATTATGGGGGAAAATGTCCTGCACTTTGAAAGGGAATTCGCCTCCTATTGCGGGGTCAAGCACGCTGTCTCGGTGGCTAACGGTACTGACGGACTCACAATCGCTTTAAGGTCGCTTGGCATCAGACCCGGTGATGAGGTAATAACCTCCCCCTTCACTTTCTTTGCCACTGCTGAGAGTATTTCCAGTGTGGGGGCCCGACCGGTTTTTGTTGATGTACGCTCCGATACCTTTAATATTGATGAGACATTAATCGAAGCTGCCATTACTGAAAATACCAGGGCGATAATGCCGGTGCACCTTTTCGGACAAACGGCTGCCATGGATGAAATAAACCATATCGCTGAAAAGTACGGTTTAAGAGTCGTTGAAGATGCCTGCCAGGCAGCCGGAGCCTGCTATAAAGGGAAAAAAACCGGTAGTCTGGGTCATATGGGAGTGTTTTCCTTCTTTCCTTCCAAAAATCTATCCTGTGCCGGTGATGGTGGAATGATAACCACAAATGACGACAGGCTGGCTGTCATCTGCCGCGCTTTAAGGTCTCACGGCAGCGGAGAAGCGGGACGGCAGGCCTTTTACTATATGGATTCTGAAAACTGCGAACCAACTGATGATGACATCCCCTGCAACAAGTATTGCAACTATCTTATTGGTTATAACTCCCGAATGGATGAAATACAGGCTGCCATCCTAAGAATAAAACTTAAAAAGCTGGACAGTTATAACCGAAGGCGCCGGGAAATATCTGCTGTATATAACCGGGAATTGCAGGAAACCGGTTATATAACACCTGCAACTGTCCCTGACAACGAACCGGCTTTTCATCTTTATGTACTGCAGTGCGAGAACCGAGAGCAAATTATCGAGTACCTACAGCAAAAAGGTATCGGTACTGGCATTTACTATCCGGTTCCACAGCATTTACAGAAAGCCTTCCGGGAGTTAAATTACGTACCCGGCACCATGCCGGCAGCTGAGTATTTCACCCGACATACATTTGCCATTCCCTGCTTCCCGGAAATGACTGCTGAGGAGCAGGCATATATCATCCAGACACTAAAAGATGCCTTAGGGACATTAAAAGGAGGACTAAACAATGGCTAAAAAAGATTATTTTGTCCACTCATCAAGCTATATCGATGAGCCCTGTGAAATAGGCCCGGGAACAAAAATCTGGCATTTTTCTCATATCATGCAGAACTGCCGCATCGGGGAAAACTGCAATATCGGTCAGAATGTTGTTATTTCCCCTTATGTAACCGTGGGCAGCCGGGTCAAAATCCAGAACAATGTCTCCGTTTATACAGGAGTCATCTGTGAAGATGATGTGTTTATAGGTCCTTCATGTGTCTTTACCAATGTTATTAATCCCCGCAGTTTCATTGAACGCAAGGATGCCTTCCACAGGACCCTGGTGCAAAGAGGTGCCACCATAGGGGCAAATGCCACCGTTGTCTGCGGTGTAATCATCGGGCGCTTTGCCTTTATTGGTGCCGGGGCAGTTGTAACCAGAAATGTGCCGGATTTCGCTCTTTATTTAGGAAATCCGGCTGTTGTGAAAGGTTTTGTCTGCAAGTGTGGATTTAAATTGGAGTTTACCGGCAATGGGCAATACCGGTGTAATATCTGTGACAGTCGCTACTGTACCAACGGTGACACTGTCTGGGAGGACCTGTCATGATAAATATTGGTCTTATTGGCTGCGGCCGTATTTCTAAAAATCATTTCGAAGCCATTGCTGCTCTTCCTGATGCAGTTTGTGTATCCTGCTGTGACATTATCGCCTCACGAGCCCGGGAAGCTGCCGCTATGTTTAAAATCCCTGACTGGACTGCTGATTACCGAAAAATCCTTAATAATTCCGGCATAGACCTGATATCTGTGTGTACTCCTTCCGGGCTGCACCCGGTTCACGGTATACAGGCAGCGGAAGCCGGCAAGCACGTTTTAACCGAAAAGCCCATGGCCTGCAGGCTGAACGATGCCGATAAACTGATCAAAGCCTGTGACCGGGCTGGTGTAAAACTCTTTGTGGTCCTGCAGAACCGTCTTAACCCAAGTATTCAATTGGTCCGCCAGGCCTTTGAAGCAGGACGTTTCGGAAGGATCTACATGATCGTTTCCAATGTTTTCTGGTCCCGTCCCCAGGAGTACTTTGACCTTGCTCCCTGGCGGGGAACTATTGCATTGGACGGGGGCGCATTTATGAACCAGGCCTCCCACTATGTCGATATGGTCCAATGGTTCGGCGGGCCTTTTAAGGAAGTGAAAGCTCTGACCTCCACCCTGGCGCGGCAAATTGAAGCTGAAGATACCGGTTCGGCTGTGATCCGCTTTCAAAATGGAGCCATCGGCAATATCAATGTCACCGTATTGACTTATCCCAGCAACCTGGAAGGCTCTATTACGATACTGGGAGAAAAAGGTACGGTTCGCATCGGCGGAACCTCAATGAATAAAATCGAACACTGGGAATTTGCCGACGAACAACCTTATGATAAAGAACTGGGGCATTACAATACCAAGCCCCATTCTGTATACGGTTTCGGTCACAGCGGTTACTACCGCAATGTGATCGACTGTCTGGCCGGCCTTGCTGCTGCACTAAGTGATGGAACTGAAGGAAGAAAATCACTGAGTCTTCTGGAGCAAATCCACCGCCGGGAAATTCGTCAGGCCGTCCCGCAGCTCCTAAGAAAAACCTTTCAGGAAGGCGGTTAGAGCGAGTAGTCTATCTTTTCGCTCTGAAATGATTATGTTGGATATTTTACAAACCAAACTGCATAGTTTATTGCCCCGGGGCCTTTTTGCCCGGAATGTTCTGACCCTGGTCAGCGGGACTTCCCTTGCCCAGATCATTACGATCCTAGCCTCACCGATCATCACCCGACAATATACTCCAGAAGATGTCGGGGTGTTTGCTTTGTATCTGGCTATCCTGCAATTTATTACGATCGTCGTCAACTGGCGTTATGAAGTTTCCATTGTCTTGCCCGCTGCTGACAGAGAAGCAGTAAATCTGCTGGTTCTAAGTCTGTTCATTGGCCTGTTCATGTCCCTGGCGGGCGGTTTAACTGTCGCTGTTTGCGGTTCCGGTATCAGCCATATTTTAACTGCTCCCGCTCTGGCGCACTGGCTGTGGTTCATGCCCTTGAGCCTGCTGGCCATAAGTGTTTACCAATCACTGGATGCCTGGAATCTCCGCCGCCAATACTTCAAACGGCTGGCGGCGCGGGCAGTCACCCAGAGCACCATCACAGCGGCCACCCAGATCACGGTGGGACAGATCTGGCACCCGGGGCCTCCCGGTTTGATCGGCGGCGGTATTCTTGGCCAATCCGCTGCTGCTGCCCGTCTGGCCTGGCTCTTTTTCCAGGATGAAAAACAATTGCTCAAAGAGGAGGTAAACAAGGGTGAGATCAAACGGCTGGCCCGGGAGTATCGCCGATATCCCTTCTACTCCTCCTGGTCAGGATTAATGAACACTGCCTCAGTTTTGATTCCCAATTTTATCCTGGGGATTTTTTTCACTCCTGCTGTCGTAGGATTTTATGCACTGGGGCAGCGGATCCTGTTTGCCCCGATGGATCTGGTAGGACAGGCGATCTTTAAAGTCTTGTTTCCCCAGGCGATCCAACTGGAGCAGGAAAATAAACTGCAGGATTTCGCCCGGGACATCTTCAGCAATCTGGTCAATTTGACCCTGACTCCCATTTTTATCATCGCGCTGCTGGCCCCGATCATGTTTGAAGTCGTATTTGGGCCGGGTTGGATGGTCGCCGGCGAATATACCCGCTGGCTCTGTATCTGGGCGGTATTTAGGTTCATCATTTCACCTTTATTTGTCTTGTATGATGTTTACGGTAAGCAAAAGCAGGCTATGTTCTTAAACGGAATACTATTTATCCTGCGTCTGGCAGCCCTGCTTATCGGTGCATCCACCGGCGATCCGCTGTTGACCATCGCCCTTTTTGCCGGGGCTAGTGCCTTGATGCATCTGTTCATTGGTCTATATCTCTTTCATTTATGCCATTTAAGCCCGGCAGCCTTTTTCATACCGCTCCTGCAGGGATTCCTGCAGGCGCTGCCTTATCTGGTGCCGATCATACTGTCGATGTTGCTGCTGCCCAACGAATTGGCCCAGCTTGCAGTGGCTCTGGTCATCATCCTGGCTTTTCTCTTCTTTAAACGCAAAATCATCTCCAATCTGGGAGAAATCGATACGGAAGGGAGCTGATGCCAATATGCTGAGCAGCAAAGAGAAATATCGCCTATATTGTCAGGAAAAAAACACTACGGTTCCGATATTTTCCCGGGACTGGTGGCTGGATGCCGTTTGCGGAGAAAATAACTGGGATGTGCTGATCATGGAAAAAGACCACCGGATCGCAGCCAGTCTGCCTTACTCCCTGCACATAAAGCACGGTCTGAAAATGATCCAGCAGCCTGAACTGACTTTTACCAGCGGTGTCTGGCTGGAATATCCCCCCCATCAGAAGCCGGCTAAAAAACTTTCTTATGAAAAAAAGCTGATGGGAGGCATCATCCGGCAGCTGGAGTCTCTGAAAATCGATTATTTTTCCCAGACCTTCTCCCCGTACATAACTAACTGGCTTCCCTTTTACTGGGCAGGATACCAGCAGACTACTGCTTATACCCAGCGAATCGAAGATATAGCTGACATCGAAAAACTTTGGCAAAGCTTTCCCAACGAAAATAATGTTCGCAATAACATCCGCAAAGCGGAAAAGCGGTTAATCATCAGAAATGATCTGGAGCTTGCGGAACTGATCCGCCTGAAAGACCTTACCTTTGCCCGGCAGGGCCTGACCTCCGCTTACCACTATGAATTCATCGCCCGGGTCGATGCTGCCTGTCAGGAACATAATGCCCGCCGGATGTTTTTTGCCCAAGATGCCCAGGGCCGGGTCCACGCTGCTCTGTATCTGATATGGGACCCGGACTCCGCCTATTACATCCTGGGCGGCGAAGATCCTGATTTAAGAAACAGCGAAGCTAACAGCCTGCTGATTTGGGAAGCGATCAAATTTGCTTCCACCGTCACCCGGGTCTTCGATTTTGAAGGCTCTATGATTGAAAGGATAGAACGTTTCTTCCGCTCCTTCAGTCCGGTCCAGACACCACTTCTAACCATAACCAAAATGAGCCGGAGAATGAAACTGGCCCATCACGGCAACCAATTATTCAAGGCCATTGCTAACCGGCCCATGGTCCTGGGGGGAGAAACTTTACAATACGTGAGAAATAAAAAGCAGTAGGGACCGATGAAAGTTCTGGTTATACGCTGTATGAAAAACTGATTTATCCTGATAAAAGACAGAAAAAGCCTGAAGCAATCAGGGCAACATACAGGAGGAGTCCTAATGAACAGCAACAAGCAACAATATCATAAGCTGGTCAAAGCTGAACCATCTATCCCGATTTTCTCCCGGGATTGGTGGCTGGATGCCGTATGCGGCACCGATAACTGGGATGTCTTGCTGCTAGAAAAAGGCGGCGAGATCATGGCCAGCCTGCCCTTTTACCGGAGGAAAAGATACGGCTTAACTCTCATCAGCCAGCCGCTGCTCACCCAGCATAACGGGATCTGGATCAAATATCCTCCAGTCCAGGCAACTGCCAAAAGGCTATCCTATGAGAAAACCCTCATGAACCAGATGATCGACTTGCTGGCGGATCTGAACATCGATTGGTTCTGCCAGAATTTCCATTACAGTATTACAAACTGGCTGCCTTTCTATTGGCGGGGGTTTTTGCAGACCAGTCGTTACACTTATGTGATCCCTGACATCGATAGGATCAATCTGCAAGATATATTTTCCCGATTTTCCGAGGCCAAGAGGCGCAACATCAAGCGGGCTGAACAACAGCTGCAAATAAAAACGGATCTTAACGCCCGTCAGTTTTACGCTTACCATCAGATGATCCTGGCCAAAAAGGGAGAAAAAATTGCCTATCCATTTGACCTGTTCGGCCGGATCTTCGAAGCGGCTGTCAAGCGCGGGCATGGCCGGACTTTTTACGCAGCGGATAAAAATGAACAGATCCATTCCGCCCTGTTTTTGATCTGGGATGAAAACAGCGCGTATGCCCTGATCACTGCGGTTGACCCGGATCATAAAAAAAGCGGCTCTTTAAGTCTGGTCATCAAGGAAGCTATCAGATTTGCAGCCGCTCATACCAGAGATTTTGATTTTGAAGGCAGTATGATCGAAATGGTAGAAAATTCTTACCGCCAGTTTGCAACGGTGCAGAGGCCCTACTTCAATATTTCCTTTATGAGCCGCCGAATGAGGATCATCCATCACGGCCGGGAACTGTTCAGAGCGATCGCTGGCAGCCCGCTGGCAGTTACTCATTGCCGGGCGGATACTTCAGGTGTCAGCATTCATGGAAGGCAGGTGATGTTCGATGCTGATCATCCGCGTTCCTAAAACCTATACACCGGAACGCCGCTACATCATCGATGTGCTAATGAAGTATTGGCTTGGGCTGGAGTATAAGCTGGTGCCTGAAGAAGATAGTTTTACCCGCATAACCCTGGGAGGCAGCGGGAAAAGCCTGATCATGCCTGATAATTTTTTTAATACTGACAGTGAGTTATTAAGGGAAGACTGTATGCCTGCTGTTCCCCTGACCCGTATCAGATGGGAGGAGAAGCCGGTCAATGATCTGCTGGTCAACAAACTGCTGCCCATCATATATGGCAGTAATGAGCCGCCGCTGCTGGCAAAGGAAGAAAAATGGCATTGCCGGCAGCCTTACCTGTGGCAGGCTGACGATACTCTTTATCTGGGGATCGATGTATTTGCCTCCGCTTTTTTTATGCT
>JAAZFJ010000029.1 GCA_012511795.1 Syntrophomonadaceae bacterium | reverse complement strand
CCAGGAAAATCTTTTTTTAAATACTCTTTAAAATAAGCCAATGCCAGTGAAGAATGAATATACTTGGCATTCAGGGTCGTAAGCAGAACTTTCATATAATACCTCTATTCCCAGGTGGTTATTCTTCCCCCACCACCAAAAATTCTGTTTTCAAATCAACATCAAAATTTTCTTTGACCTTCTCCTTGATATAATGAACTAACTCAAGGACATCATCAGCAGTTGCTCCGCCTTTGTTGACGATAAAACCGGCATGCTTGTCAGAAACCTGTGCACCGCCCACCGTAAATCCTTTTAAACCTAACTGCTCCAGCATGGGGCCAACATAAAAACCTGTAGGGCGTCTGAAAGCACTGCCTGCACTGGGCATTTCAAGGGGCTGTTTACTTTTTCTCTGCTGAGCCAGTTCAGCCATCTGTTTTTTTATCTGGTTTTTATTACCGGATGTCAGCTGCAGTCTGGCAGCGGTCACAATATAGCCGCTGTTTTGCAGAATAGATTGCCGGTAACCATACTGTAGTTCCCGGTTGCTTAAAACAGTCATTATTCCTTTTGTATCCAAAACGGTCACTTCCTTGACCACATCTTTCATTTCTCCATTATAGGCACCTGCATTCATCACCACAGCTCCGCCCAAACTGCCGGGAATTCCTTCGGCAAATTCCAGACCGCTTAACGAATGGTCGGCAGCCATTTGGGCTAATTCTGACAGACTTATGCCAGATTGCGCGTATACTTCATGATCTTTAAAAATAACATTGGTCAAGCCGGCGCTGATCTTTACAGCTCCTCCTCTGATACCTTTTTCCCGAACCAGCAGGTTGCTGCCCAAGCCAAATACAAACAGCGGAATATGGTTTTTCTCAAACCACTTTACTGCCGTTTCAAGCTGTTCAATATTTTGCGGCAGGATCATTATATCAACCGGACCGCCTATCTGAAAGGTAGTATGGTCTTTCATCAATTCATTGGTTTTAATGATCTCAGCCGGAAGGATTCTGTTCAGTTCAGAATACATATTTTTCTCCTTTTAATAAACATCAGGGTCGTCCGGGTAAAAACAGACCTGTGCCTTTGACCCTATAGGTTGCAATTATTTAGATTATACCTTATCTTATATTAATTTATAAACGAAGCAGCCGTCTTTATGCTATAATAGCTAGGAATTGATTCGACTATTTCCGTGCAAGGAGTGGAAATCTATGGATGTACAGGCAGTAAAGAACCACTTGCTTAGCCTGTTGGGCAAAGAAAAAGTATTGACTGAAAAATTGGATTTGATGTACTACTCATATGACAGCTCATTTTTGACCAAAATGAACCCAGAAAGCCCCTGGGCAGTGGTATTACCTGAAAGCACCGCTGATGTTCAGCAATTAATGAAATATGCTTATGAACACCATATCAATGTAGTCCCCAGAGGGGCTGGAACCGGTGAAACAGGCGGAAGCGTTGCCTTAAACGGCGGTATAGTCCTTGATCTGTCCAATTTCAATGAGATTGTGGAAATAGACCAAAAAAACATGCAGGTAATTGTCAGGCCGGGTATTGTCCATGCTGAGCTTAATAAAGAACTGGCAAAATTCAATTTGTTTTTCCCTCCGGACCCGGGAAGCAGTCAAATGTGTACCGTGGGCGGAATGGTTGCTAATAATGCCAGCGGCCTTCGGGCAGTGAAATATGGATGTACAGAACAATATGTTCTGGGCCTGGAAGTTGTGCTTCCCAATGGAGAAATCATTTATACCGGCGGTATAAAAGCCAGAACCATTAAGAATGTTTCCGGCTTAAATCTTACCAAGTTAATGGTCGGTTCTGAAGGTGTATTAGGGGTTATCACCCAGATCCGCCTGCGCTGCTGGCCGAAACCGAAAGCCCGGGGGATAGCCATGGCCGTTTTTGATCAGCTTGATGATGCACCAGCTACAGTTCTTGAAGTCTATCAAGCGGGTATTATGCCTTCAGGTATTGAAATATTAGACAGTTCCGCAATAAAAGCTGTAAATCAATATAAACCGGAAATCGCTCTGCCCGATGCAGAAGCCATATTATTGTTTGAAGTTGACGGGAACCCTCCTTCTGTTGAATATGAAGGAAATGTGATAAAAGAAGTCTGCGGCCGCCGGGCAAGAAATGTGGAATGGGCTGTGGACCCCGAAAGAATGTCACAACTGTGGGAAGGACGCAGTGTCACTGCTACTGCTGCTGCCCGTATCAGACCCGACGGGACCAGAGTTTTTGCCGGAGAAGATATAAGTGTCCCCCTGGCCAAAGTAGCTGATACTTTAAGGGCCATCAGAAAGCTTTCGGAAAAACATGGTGTTCAAGTGGTAAACTACGGCCATATCGGTGACGGCAATGTCCATACTGCACCGGTAATCAATCCGGAAATACCGGAAGAAGTTGAACGTGCCAACCGGTTGGTCCATGATATTCATCTTTTGGCTATCGAATTAAACGGATCCACTACCGGTGAACATGGAGTAGGGGCTGTGCGCCGACAGTATGCAGAAATAGAACACGGCAATGCCGTTGATTATATGAAAAAAGTAAAACAGGCTTTTGATGACAAAGGAATCATGAATCCAGGCAAGTTGTTTTAAT
>JAAZFJ010000276.1 GCA_012511795.1 Syntrophomonadaceae bacterium | reverse complement strand
TTCGGGGAGGTTTTTTTATTGGATTTAATAAAAAAGTGGAGAACAGCATATAAAAGAATAAATAGTACCAAAAGGGAGATGAGATCAATGCTAAGCAGAACCGTTTTCATCCCCGTAAGGAAAACAGCTGTAGTTACCGCAATGGTATTCCTGATCATTTTATGTATTACAGCAGCAAAATTTGAAGTGAATCAAGAGGAAGAGGTTTTTTCCTATGGAATAGCCAGTCAAATTATCGTCATTGATGCCGGGCATGGAGGCCTGGACCAGGGAGCGACCCGGGATGAGTACAAGGAACATGATATAACCCTTGGTATAGCCAAGAAATTGGAGGTACATTTAAGTCGGGCAGGAGCTGCGGTGATCATGCTCCGAGAAAATGAAAGTGACCTGGCCGGTGATGAGTTTACCGGAACGATTCGCCAGCATAAAAATGAAGATATGAAGAATCGGGTCACAATAGCGAATAAAGCGAAGGCCAATTTGTACATCAGTATCCATGTCAATGCCATTCCAGGACAAAGCTGGTCCGGGTCTCAGGCCTTTTATCGGCCCAGAAGTGAGGAGAGTAAAATATATGCCCGTTCCATTCAGGAGGAATTAACCAGAGTTCTGGGGAATACTAAGCGTAAGGCAGCACCAGGCAATTATTATGTTTTGAAAAATGTGGAGATGCCGGCCGTATTGATCGAAACCGGCTTTATATCTAATCCCCGGGAAGCTCGTCTTTTGGCAGATGAGGAGTATCAGAACAAAATTGCCTATGCCATCTTTGCCGGTATTGCCAAAGCAGCGCTTTCATCCACAGAAGACACCGAAATAAAGTAATAATTACTTGATAAACAGGCATAAAACATAAAATCTCGCCCATGAATAATTGTGATATTAGTAAAGGGACAAGTTATATCAAAAAATTTGCAAGCAATAATAATAGCTGAATTCGTGAAAAGGCAGCAGACAACCCTATAAGGAAAAGGAGGAGGATAAGGATGATTACTTACCTGGCTTTTTCACCCCATCCGCCTTTGATCGTTCCAGCGGTTGGCGGAAGCAGACTGCGGGATGTTCAGGCTACCGTGGATGGCATGAAAAAGATGGCCGCCCGGGTCAGCCAAAGCTCACCTGATACACTGGTATTTTTAACCCCCCATGGAAATGTGTTTTCTGATGCCATTTCCTGCCTGGGTGACGCAAAATTAAAGGGAGACTTCAGCAATTTTAATGCAAGTGATGCCAGAACAACCTGTGCAAATGATATGGAACTGGTGAACAGGATCGGGCTTCAGTGTGCTGATCATGGAATTAACTTTGTTCTGATCGATAAAGAAAATGCTCTTAGATACAGGCTAAACAACGATTTGGATCACGGGATACTGGTTCCCTATTATTACTTAAGCGAGGCCGGCCTGGGACAAATCCCAATCGTTGCCATCAGTATCGGGTTTTTGCCCCTGATCCAGCTCTACCAGTTAGGGACTTTTATCTCCCGCAGTGCAGATGAACTGGGACGGAAGATCGCAGTGATTGCCTCCGGTGATATGTCCCATCGCTTAAAATCTCAGGGACCTTATGATTATCATCCCGACGGCAGCCGTTTTGACCAGGAAGTAGAGAAGCTGCTTCTTGCCTCAGATACCAGAGGACTCTTGAACATACCGGAGAAACTCAGAAAAAATGCCGGCGAATGTGGATACCCTTCGCTGGTAATCATGCTGGGATGTCTGGATAAGTACCAATACCAAAGCGAGATTTTCAGCTATGAAGGTCCTTTTGGGGTAGGTTATTTGGTGGCAGGACTGACTCCGGTGAAAGAAACGGAGGAGAGCTTTCTTGAGGAATGGAAGGGGAAAGACCGGGTATCTTCTGATAAGGCCAGTATCCATGTGAAATGGGCCAGGCAGGTACTTAATGAGTATCTGAAAACCGGTAAAACTCCGGAACTGCCCGAAGAATATAGAGAACTAACCCAAACCCGGGCCGGAGCCTTTGTTTCCTTGAAAAAACACGGCAATCTGCGGGGGTGCATCGGAACCATACTGCCCAGTTATAATGATTTAAGCGAAGAAATTGCTCATAATGCTGTGAGTGCAGGGATCAGAGATCCCCGTTTCCGCCCGGTGACAGCACAGGAAATGAAAGACCTGGTTTTTTCAGTGGATGTATTGAGTGATCCGGAACCCTGTCAAAAGGAAGATTTAGATCCAAAATATTACGGAGTCATTGTCACCAAAGGCCGCAGACGGGGCTTGCTGCTGCCCGACCTGGAAGGAGTCGATACCGTAGAAGAACAGCTTTCTATTGCCTTGCGAAAAGCCGGTATCAAGCCTAATGAAGAATACAAGATAGAGAGATTTACGGTGACCAGACATGAATAAGAAAGCATTCACCAAAATTAAATTTAAGAAATAAGGTATCTGATATGTCCGTTATCGAAGCACAATATTATGAAAAGCTCGACCAGAACCGTGTCAAATGTAAACTTTGTCCCCAGAACTGCCAGATCAGACCTGGAAAAGAAGGATTATGCCGGGTCAGGTTTAATGACGGCGGTACATTATATACCAATAATTACGCAGAAGTTGCTTCTCTGGCAATGGACCCGGTTGAGAAGAAACCCCTTTATCATTTTTATCCCGGCAGACAGATTTTGTCAGCCGGCACCTGGGGGTGCAACCTTTCCTGCGGCTTCTGCCAGAATTATAGTTTAGCCCGGCAAAAAGTTCCTACCCGGGAAATCGTGCCTGAAACTCTGGTTAAGATCGCCCGGCAGGCAGAAGCAGATAACTCAATAGGAATTGCCTTTACCTATAATGAACCTTCCATCTGGTTCGAGTACATAATTGACATTGCAGAAAAGATGAAGTTTTATGGGTTGAAAACAGTCCTAGTCACCAACGGTTATATTGAAAAAGATCCATTAGCCCGTCTGCTCCCTTTTATAGACGGGGTTAATATAGATGTAAAAGCTTTTACCGAAAGTTTTTATCACCGCAACTGCAAAGGCAGGCTGAAAGAGGTCAAAGAAAACGTCGAATATATGGCGGGGAAAATACATATAGAAATCACTAACCTTATCATTCCCGGTGAGAATGATGATCCTTCAGAGACAGAAGCAATGGCAGCCTGGCTGGCCTCCATAAACCCGAATATACCACTGCATTTATCCCGCTACCATCCTGCCTACAAAATGCAGCGAGATCCTACCCAGGTATCAACGATGCTTAAGGCGCAAAAAATCTGCCGGCAGCATCTTAATTTCGTTTATTTAGGAAACCTGCCCGGAATCAATAATAATACACCCTGCCTGGAGTGCGGTCAGGTCTTGATAACCAGAGATGCCTACAATGTAAAAATCACCGGCTTAAAGGACGGCAAATGCAGTTATTGCGGGGCAGAAATCGATTATATAACAGTTGGTTAGTTGGAAAGTTGGAAAGTGGAAAAGCAGAAAGTGGAAGTCGTGAGGAGTCAGGCGTGAGGCACGAGACGACCGAAGCTCCTTGGTTTTGTAGGGGGCGACGACCCTGTCGCCCCGGTTTCTGTAGCGGCGCGCATTGTACCCGTAACGCTGTAGCGGTGCGCGTAGTGCTTGCTTGCCTGTGACCCGGAGGGTTATGCCC
>JAAZFJ010000275.1 GCA_012511795.1 Syntrophomonadaceae bacterium | reverse complement strand
GTCTGCTGCCTATAACCAAGGTCAGTAAAGCCAGCAGGGAAACAATTATGGCAGTATAATAACCCATATTAAGACCCTGATCCAGCATAAAACCACCTAACATCGGGCCGGTGGCACGTCCCAGGCTGTCATACCCGTTTAAAATTCCCATGGCAGAACCCTGCCCGGTTGTAGCTCGTTTGGAAACCGCCGCGGAAATGGAAGGGCGCATCAGACCGACCCCGGCGGAGAAGACCGCCATAAAAGCAATGGAGGTTGGTATATTATACATAAATATAAACAGCACAAAGCTGGTGCCCATTAGTATAATCCCTGTGGCAGCAGTTTTTTCTTCGCCAAAACGATTGATCAGTCTGCCCACCAACAGCCCCTGTACCAATGCCATGACTACTCCGGCAGCCGTAAAAGCCCAGCCAATGTCACGGGCGGTAAAGGCTAGTTTGCTCTCAGCGAAAAGTGCAAAGGTTCCATGATGGATGGACTCTCCGATGCTTCCCAGACAAATACACAGGAAAAGTACTGCCAGAGGGGTCTTTAGCCCTTCCAGCAAAGAAGCTCGTTCAACTTTTCGGGTCACCCGATTTTCACTGGCTAAAGATTCAGGCAGGAGGATATAAACGGAAACCGCATTGACCAAGGCCAGCAGACCGGCAAATACAAAAGGAAAGGCCAGGGATATGCCGGATAGTATTCCGCCAATAGCCGGGCCAAAAACCATACCCATGCCCATAGCCGCACCGATCATTCCCATCGCCGAGCCACGTTTTTCCAGACTGGTGGAATCTCCAACATAGGCCATGGCGGTAGGCATAGTCGCACAGGCCATGATCCCGCCGACAATACGAATGATGTACAGCATCCATAATTTGGTGGCAAAGCCGAACAGGATAAAAGTGATGGAATATCCTAAAATGCCAAGCAGCAGCACCGGCCTTCTTCCTGCCCGGTCAGAATACGCTCCCCAAATGGGGGCAAAGATAAACTGGCACACCGCATACACGGTGATCAATATTCCCAGTTGAAAGGCATTGGCCCCCATTGACTCAGCATAGTAGGGAAGCACCGGCATTATAATACTAAAACCGACCCCTACTAAAAATATAGTGGCAAACAACACAATCATTCGCTTACTGCTGTCATTTATTTTCATTAATCATCAATCCCCATTTATTATTACATATCTTTAATCAACTAAAGGTCTCTGTCAAGGAAATATTTGGTCAACTTCCGGATGAAAAAAATATCAACCTTTTAACCCTGTGGTTTTAAATAAATAATTTTGTAATTGCCGTCCTGGTCTCTTACCGTATAAAAGGTTAATTTCTCCTGGGGGATAAAATTATTTTCGCTGAATTCACCGATTTCGGTGTCTACGCGGTAAACATTAAGATACCCTTCAAAAACGTCTATCCAGCTCAAGCTGCCTTCCATCTGAATATTTTTGCCCAGTAAGTCCTGGTTGGGTACTGAAAGCGAGATGTGATCCCGCTTTTTGGGCAGAACATTTTTGAAAGCTTTCTGAGGCTGGTTGTCGTAAATATTGTGTATGAAATTCCTTACCGGGTCTGCAGGGCTTTTATATCGCTCTTCTCTTTGCAGCAGACGTTCTTTTTCCCATTCGGGAGTAAAGATGAGTTTGGTTGAGCGGGCATCTTCTTTATCGACAACATTTATGATCAAAGGTTGATCCATCATTTTAGGATCGATTCTTCCATGTACATTGATCATATCAGCATTGCGAAAGAATTCATGCTGACTGCCTGTGCCATTACTCGTCCCCGGATAAATATAAACATTGAAACGTTCAAGAGATGATGCCGATTCATCATAAACTACATCTTCCGGATAAATAAAGGTCCCATATATATAAAGGTAATAGGAGTCTTGTGCCAGCGGAGGCCAGCTATAAAATGAGATAACTTTTAAAATAGGAACATACCAGCTCATTGGGAGACCCAGGTCCACCATTTTTTGATACAAAGTAAACTGCCAGGGCGTTTCCTGGTCATCCATCCAGTGTATTTGTTGGTATTCATCCTGATTGGTAACATTGATTTCGTGGAACAAAAGCTGCGCATTGCCAATGGGGATATTCGCATTAAGGTTTTGATAACGGTAAATTACCGGCTGCTGAAAGTAAAAATATATGGTGATCACCATCCAGATCAATAAGATCTTGACCGGGACACGGACCCATTTTGATTGCATCATATATCATCCCTTCCTTATAATTTATAGTTTATCGCATTTGGATGGATAGATGTGGAATTTCCCCGGATTTGCGAAAACATTATTTAATTAATGGGCTCTATTGGTAAAAACGGAGATTAATGAACAAAAGTGAAAGATTTTACGGGATTTTTCGTCTTTAGAAATAAATGCCGAAAAATCGAGCCGGGAAAAGGTCTTGCAGGAAAAAGTTATTAGCTAAGCGGCTTATTAACCTTGAAATCTATTAACAGGCAAAAGAGACAAGCAAAATATCTCCATTGCTGAAAATGAAAGGGTAGTTGATTTATGAAAATGAGCAAAACATTGATCAAAGTTTGGTTCTTTTTATTGCTGCTGATTGTTGCAGGATGTCAAAATGCTGCTGAAAACCTGCCAACCCAGGCGTATAACAATACGAATGGAATAAAGAAATACGGCGAGATCACTGACCCGGCGGAACTGGAAAAGCTTTGGCAGGAATACCTTTATGATGCCGCCAATTTTACGGGAATTTCAATGGAATTCAGCAATACCAAGGAGATAGAACCATTAACAGTTGCAAGATTTTGCTGGTCCAAATATATAATTGAGCATGATGCCGAGGAACTCGAATCTGATCGTGAAGGCAGTTATCTGAAACTATTCCCCTTGGATGTGGCTCTTGAATATGCCAGGAAATATTTTGATTTAGATGACATTGACGTGTCTGAAATCGATGAAAACATCTACGATCCGCAAAAGAAGGCCTTTCTTTTCAGCCCTGGCAGCAAAAAAGAAGTACCGCGGCCTTCCTATAACAATTTACTAAGAGGCAGGCGTCTGGAAAAGGCCGTAAGGAATAATGACGTCACTATAACAGCAATATTGGTAAATCCTGACTCGCAAAAATTTGACCGTATCGAGTATAGAGATACTTTTACTTTAAAAGTCCGTCGGGATGGTAGCCTTTATTTTGTTAAGGGCAAACGGGAGTATATAAATAACCACCTGGTAAGTATCCTGGGAAATTATAAATATTTTGATAAAATCACTGGTTTTGACGGCAATCTTCAAACACTTTCGATGCTCGGCGAGACGGAAGGCAGGCTCATTTTTGCCTATATGCCGTACGAGAAGGGAGAAAATCATGCCCTGATGCTGCTAAACCCTGAAACTATGACCATCGAAAAGCGACTAAATATTAATAGGGAATTTCAGGTCACGGATATAAATATCCAAGGGGAAAGGATTATCATACGACTAAATGACAGGACAGTATCTGTCGATAAGACCCTTAACCGGTCAGAAGACATTATGCTGCCAGGAGCTATCGCGGAAAAAATCAAGCGGGAGCCCCTTTACAATGAATATGGTTATCCACTGATATTTTTTGGCGGTTACGATGTATCACGTGACGGAACAAAGTATGTGTATTCAGATGAGGTTGGCTTAAAGCTTTACAATATCACCAGCGGCAGTGAGAAACTGCTTTCTAAAACTGTACCGACCCCTGATAGTGAACTGACCAACAACTCATTTCATAGTAACCCACGATTTATTAGTGGAGATAATAAGGTGATTACCACTATGACCGGTTATGAAAGCGCACTGGGCTATACTATTTATGACTTTAACAAGGAAATGCAAAAGACTTATAATATTGTTTCAGAAGGTTCTTCGACTGGTTATATCCGCTATGACACCGGACTTTTGGAGATTAATAATTATATTCGGGCCAAGGATAACCAAACCGGTGATTATAAAACAATATACCTGGATTTCGCCACCGGGGAAGTCAAAGAAATTCATCTGGATGACCGGGGTGATACGGGGTATATTATTATGCCCGATCAATACTATGTAGGTCAAAACCATGCCGCCTTTATTACTTCAAGCTACGATAAGAGCGATAATGCAAACAACAAATACTACATTAACAGCTTAAATCTGAAAACAATGCAGGCAGAGCCTAAAATCATCACCATTAAAGCAGCAAATACCTATATCTTAGGGGTATTAGCCGATGGGCGCATAATATTTTGGTATGATCTTAACCCCAGTGAAAATGGAGTGTGTATAACGATGAAGGAGTGAGGCGTAAGGAGTGAGCAAGCTTTTGCTCATGCGTCGTAGGGGCAGCTATCAGCTGCCTGCTGCTTTCTGTCAAAATTTTTCGCTTCGGACACGTGATACTTGCCTCTACCTATTTCTTGCTCCAACCCTATACAAGGTGAAGGGGTGGACGGGCCGCCCATAATTGGTTGATTATGTCATTATATTAACCATACTTTCATTGTGGGTTTATAATGACTGGTATGGATATGTCGCCCGCTTTCCTGATATTAATTGTTCTTGTGCTGTTCAGGCAGCCAGCTGTTTACTAAATCGGGGTTTTCCTGTACCCATTGACGAGCAGCAGCAACGGGATCGCCCGATTCTTCAGCAATTACCATTGCTCGGCTAAGATCATCTGAAGTCCATTTAAAGTTACTGCATAATTCATATACATCCGGCATATCCTGCTGTAACCCTTGACGAACAACGGTATTTATCGTCTCATCTTTGCCAAAAGAATTTTTGGGGTCATCTAAATATTTAAGATCCCAGCGGCCAAATATCCAATGGGGGGTCCATCCGGTAACTACGATCCACTGATTATTATTAATTGCATCCTGTAATGTGGCGACCATAGTGGCATCACTGCCTTCTACGAGGGTAAAATTGAGATCGTAATCCTCTATTGCCTGGCTGGCTGAGCCCATAATTCCTGCTCCCGGATCAATTCCTATTATTTGAGCATTAAATTTTTCGGCTGCATCGTTCAAATCTTCAATCGAATCTATATCCACATATTCGGGCACTACCAGACCTATTCGTGCTCCTTCCATATTTACACCCAGATTTTCTACCTGGTCTCCCATTCTATCCATGTATTCTTTATGAGTGACCGGCAGCCAGGCTCCAAACGAAGCATCACTTTCATCATTGCGCAGTGACTCATACATAACTCCTGCAGCCACATCAAATAGCTCTACATTATATCCCATTTTATTTTCCAGTATATCAGCAATAATATGGGTGGTAGCTGTAGCGCAGGCCCATTGGACATACACCAGGCGGACGGTATCACTAGCGGTATCCTTAGTTGAATCGGAGGAGGAACAGCCAAATATACTGACGGAGACAAAGATGAGCATGAATAGTGATAAAAGTATTCTTTTAAACATTATTTTCTCCTTTCGAAATCTTTTAAGATTTTTATCGGCCAAAACTCTGTGTAATTCTATCCAGGATTATTGCCAGAATAACCAAGGCTACACCCGCCTCAAAACCCATTCCCATATTCAAGGTTTGGATGGCTGACCAGACTATACCCCCTAATCCTTTGGCGCCAATCATTGCGGCTATTACTACCATGGAAAGTGACAGCATGATGCATTGGTTTATGCCGGCAAAAATTGTTGATTTAGCCAGGGGAAGCTCAATACGAAACAGGATCTGAAAAAAAGTGGAACCAAACGATTCACCTAATTCCATTAAGTCATGGGGAACCTGTTTTATGCCCAGGTTTGTTAGGCGAATAACCGGCGGCATTGCAAATATTAAAGTAGTAATTACAGCTGGTACGACACCCAGCCCAAAAAACGGTATGGCAGGAAGGAGATATACAAAAGCAGGCAATGTTTGCATAAAGTCTAAAATGGGTGTGATAATACGGTGTACGGTATGATTTTTAGCAGCCAGAATGCCCAGCGGCAATCCGATAAGAACACATAAGAATACAGCTATGATTAACATCGCCAATGTCTGCATAGTTACATCCCATAGTTCAATATTCAAAATAAACAGGAGCCCTAGTGCACTCAAAAGGGCAACCGACTTTCCTGCGACCCGCCATGCAATGATCACGATTAACAGTATCAAAAGCAGGGGAGGGATGATGGTCAACAAATCCTGCAATCCGACAATATAAGTCTGCAATACTTCTGAAATGGCTCGAGTCGTACCCCGCAGATGGAGGGTTAAAAATGCGATCATAGTATCAGTCCACTCGGCCAGCGGTATTCGGGGTATACTTTCAAACCATTCAGAAATCAAACCAAAAAAATTACTCATCAAACCTCATCCTTTCACCAGCAAGTCCTGCAATAACTGCACCCCTAACCAGTACGCCTTTTAAGATATTTTGCTCATCAATTACTGCCACGGGTATTTTAGTATGGGCAAGGATCTCCAGAAGATCAGATAGAGGTGTATCCAGATTTGTTGTGGGTGCATCATCTTTGATAATGGTATCCAACTTTTTAATCCCTTGATTGATCAATTCGGCAGCATCTTCGGGCTTGATATAACCAATCAGGCCGCCTTGCTGGTCAGTAACAAAAAGCGAGGAGATACCGTATTTTTCCATTAAGTGCAGGGCTGTGCGAGGGCCGGTTCTGGGATGAATAATTGAACGGGGTTTCATCATGACCGTAGAAGCTGTTAAAGCTTTGGAGCGATTAACATTCTCTACAAAACGGGCTACATATTCAGTGGCAGGGGACAATAATATATCTTCTGGTTCACCGATCTGAACTATCTGAGCATCTTTCATCAAGGCAATACGTTCTCCTATTTTTAGAGCCTCATCCAGATCATGGGTTATGAAGATAATAGTTTTATGAAGTTTTTTTTGGATTTCCAATAACTCATCCTGCATGTCCTGCCTTATCAGCGGATCAAGGGCACTAAATGGTTCATCCATTAATAAAACATCAGGATTTGTGGCCAGTGCCCGGGCAATTCCAACCCTTTGCTGCATCCCGCCGCTTAGATTGGCTGGGTAGTAGTGTTCCCACCCTTTAAGGCCTACCATTTCTATCGCTGCCAGTGATTTTTTGTATCGTTCGTCCCGCGGCATTGATTGCACCTCTAAGCCATAAGCTACGTTATCCACGATTGTTCGGTTGGGCAGCAATGCAAAACGCTGGAATACCATACCTATCTTTTTTCGGCGAATTTCAATAAGTTCTTTTGATGGAAGAATAGCAAGGTTTTGACCATCGAGAATAATTTTTCCGGCCGTCGGTTTGATAAGTTGGTTTATACAGCGAAGAAGGGTTGATTTTCCACTGCCCGACAGGCCCATAATGACAAAACATTCTCCTTCATTAACAGCAAAGGAAGCATCTCTGACCCCTACCACTTGTTTAGTCTTTTTTCTGATTTCATCATTGGGAAGGCCTTGTTTTAACATTTCGTAAGCTTTTGCAGTATTATTTCCGTATATTTTAGTCAAATGCTGTACAATCAGTTTGCTTTCCATAGATCCTCCCTTTATAGAAAACAGTTTTAATAAGTGCAATGAAAAACATTATTATTATGAACATAAGATGAATTAAATATGTTTTTTTAATTTTTAACTTGGCTCAATAAGGGAAGCTGGGACGGGAGGATTACCTATAGTATTGCTGATGAATACAGGGGGAGAGGAGTAGGGCGCGCATCGCTTGACTGCCTGTACACTACAGGGTACGCGCCCTCATACTTCATCCGAAAAACTACGCCAGGGCTCCGCCATCCACCACGATGGTGGAACCGGTGGTGTAAGATGATGCATCTGAAGCCAGGTAAAGCACAGCACCGCACATCTCGTCGGGCTTTGCTGCCCGGTGAAGGGGAATCATCGGCAGCAGGTACTGCTCCATCAGTTCTTCGTTATTTACCATTACAGCAGCGAATTTTGTATCTGTAAGACCGGGGAGCAGGGCGTTAACCCTGACATTGGACGAGGCCAGCTCCTTGGCAAAGGATTTGGTAAGGGCAATGACCCCCGCCTTGGTGACCGAGTATACACCCTGCATCAAGGCAGGTTTTATACCATTGATGGAAGCCACGTTAATGATGGAACCGCTGCCGTTTTTTATCATCAGCCTGGCACCGTTCCGGCACATTAAAAAAGTGCCCTTCAAATTTACTTCCATGGTTTTGTCCCATACTTCCTCTGTGGCATCAATGATATTGCCAAAATAAAAGTTCATGGCGGCGTTGTTCACCAGGATATCAAGCCTGCCATAAGTGGTCTCAATATATTTGAACAAGTCTTCTATATCTGATAAGACGCCGTTGTGGCACGCTCTGGCTACAGCTTTGCCGCCGGCAGCCCGGATCGCTTCTTCCACCTTCGGCAGTCCTTCCATGGTCTTGTTGGTGATGATCACTTCAGCACCGTACTCGGCCAGGGTTTTGGCGATACTCTCGCCGATCCCGCGGCTGGCGCCGGTGACTACTG
The DNA here is from genome assembly GCA_012511795.1 of Syntrophomonadaceae bacterium. Classification (GTDB taxonomy): domain Bacteria; phylum Bacillota; class Syntrophomonadia; order Syntrophomonadales; family Syntrophomonadaceae; genus UBA1368. The sequence goes on along the minus strand of JAAZFJ010000275.1, from coordinate 4,430 downwards.
CGATTTTCCCTTTTAAACTGAAATCCACGATCATGTTATACCCCCTCGTTTAACTTGAAAATATTCCATAGTTTATCGAACACATAATATTTGACCCTTCTTTTGTCAGGCACATGATAGATGCCCCTGTTTGCAGACAAGTTGATGTGATGATTTATAAGTCTGACATTTCAATGACCCTCAGTGAGGCAGCTTCCAGTTCCCTGATGGGAACCATAAGCATTCCGAACCGCTGATCCCTGGTCTGTCCGTGGTAGAAACGGTAATAGATTTGCTGGGCGATAACTGCCAGCCTAAACAAGCCGAAGCAGTAATAAAAATCGAAGTTGTCTGTCTTGACCCCCATCAGTTCGCAGTAGAGATCAAACTGTTCCTTTCTGGTGAGCATACCGTCCAGGTGGGTAGGCATCTGTCGGATAGCCTGCATGGTGGGCGGATCATCCTTTTCCACCCAGTACCCCAGAGAGGAACCCAGGTCCATCAAGGGGTCACCCAGGGTTGCCATTTCCCAGTCAAGAATGCCGATGATCTCCGTGGGTATTGCCGGATCAAGGACAGCATTATCAAACTTGAAATCGTTATGAATAATTCCTATGAGCCCTGACTCACCAGGCATCTTGTCATGGAGCCACTGCATTACTTTTTCGAAATCGGGGGCATCGGGGGTCCTGGCATCCCGGTATCGGCTGCTCCAACCTTCCACCTGGCGCTTTACATACCCTTCAGGCTTGCCGAAATCTGCCAGACCTGCTTTCACAAAATCCACTGAATGCAGTTGATGCTGTACCTTGATTAGATTTTCACTTAAGGTCCGGGCTTCTTTGGCATTCAATTCCATTTCCGGCGGCAGGTCCCGGCGCAGAATAATGCCCGGTATGCGTTCCATTACGTAAAAGGGGCATCCCATCACTTCTTCATCTCCGGTATACACCAGGGGCTGCGGACAATAGGGGAAATAAGGCTTTAAGGCACTGAGCACTTTAAACTCCCGTCCCATGTCGTGGGCAGTTTTGGCCTTCTTGCCAAATGGCGGCCTGCGCAAGACCATCTCCCGGTCTCCCACCTTTACCGAATAAGTCAGATTGGAGAAACCGCTGGGATACTGCTTGATCTCGATTTCACCACTTAGACCTGGGATACTGGCTTTTAGAAATTCCAGCACCTTTTGGTCATCGAGTTCCTCGCCCTTCCTTATGGATATAGCGCGATCAGTCAAATCACTCATATCACACCTCCATAATTTTATTAGATCAGCAGAATTGATTCCATTACATGGATTACAAAATCTGCATAATCGTCCACTGAGACTTTTCTATTTTTGTATTTCCACCTTTTCATGTACCAGTCCTGGAGCATCGCTTTGAGAACAGACGCAGCCAGGATCACGTTTTCATTCCGAAAAATCTTTTTCGCAATCCCTTCGTTGATAATATCGATGAATATTTTTTCCGTGTAAAGCTCGCTTTCTATGGTTCGCTTCTGTTCATCCCTGGGCAGGCTTCTGGCCTCGATGTAGGTAAAATAGAACCAGGTCTGCATAGCCTCAGAGAGATAGATGTGGGACTTGATGGCCAGCCTGAGCTTTTCCAGGGGGCTGCTGCCTCTGGCGATCTGTTGGGTCAAGACCCGGTTGGCTATTTCCCGTCCTTGGGACAATATCAGGATCAGCAATTCTTCCTTATTTATGAAATAGGAGTAAAGCGCACCCCGGCTTAAGCCTGAAGCGGCAGAAAGATCCCGTATGCTCATGGCCTGGAAGCTTTTTTTACTGCAGATATCCAGTGTGGCATCGATGATCTTGATCAGATTTTCGATCACCTTCTCTTCCTTCTTGACCTTGATGGAGTCTCGGTTACGCTCCAGGATCTGACCTGAGATCTCTTCCTTGGAGATATTGACCATTTTTTTAAATTCACTGTAAATCATATTCTAACGACCAATCCTTATTTTTTTTGTGCATATTGTTTCAGTATGGCCCTGGCAACGTTCATCTTGTGTACTTCATCAGCGCCGTCATAGATCCTGGCCGCCCGTTCATGGCGGAAGAAGAATGCCAGTATGGTATCATCGGTCATGCCCAGTCCGCCATGGACCTGTAGTGCCCGGTCAACTATGTTCTTCATCACATTGGCTACATAAAATTTAATCAGGGAAATATCGACTCTGGCCGCCTTCTGCCCCAGGTTGTCGATCCTCCAGGCAGCGTGCAGGGTCATAAGCCTGGCGGCCTGTAATTCTGCTGCCGATTCTGCCACCATCGCCTGAATGATCTGCTTGGTAGCCAGGGTCTGGCCGTCCGGGTTTATGATCCGCTGGTTGACCCGATTGCACATCAGCTCAAAGGCCCGGTTGCAAACGCCGATCCATCTCATACAATGGTGTATGCGCCCGGGGCCCAACCTTTCCTGAGCGATAACAAAACCGTGGCCTTCAGGTCCCAGCAGGTTGCTTTGGGGGACCCGGCAAGATTGGAACAGAACCTCGCCGTGGCTGAAGTAACGGCTTCCCGCATGCCCCATGACCGGAATATTCCTGACCAGGTTATAACCCGGATTGTCAGTGGGAACGATGATCATACTGGCCCGCAGATGAGGCGGGGCCTCCGGATTGGTGACAGCCATACAAATAGTGAACTGTGCGCCGTCAGCCGATGAGGTGTACCATTTCTGGCCGTTGATAACGTAGTCGTCACCGTCTTTTACCGCAGTGGTGTCCATCATGATCGGATTGGAGCCGGGCATTTCAACCTCGGTCATGGAAAAGCAGCTGCGGATCCTGCCTTCCACCAAAGGCTTAAGGTATTTTTCCTTTTGCTCCTGGGTGCCGAATTTGTGCAGGATCTCCATGTTGCCAGCGTCAGGCGCCTGACAGTTGAAGGCGTAATGCCCCAGGGGAGTCCTGCCCAAGGCCTCGGATACCAGGCCGTGCTCCACCAGATTAAGCCCCATGCCGCCGTATTTCTTATCCTGGTTAGGCGCCCACAGCTCCATCTGTTTCACCATTCTGCGTTTTTCTTCCATCACCGGTTCCATAAGGCTGAAGTCTTTGGTCAGAAAATCATGTTCCAAAGGTATCAGCTCTTTGTCAACGAATTCGTTGATCATTTCGGTAATGGTTTTCATCTTGTCTGATACTGCAAAATCCATACGCTCCTCCTTATCTGTAAGTAATCAGTTTACCTGCCTGGTAACTTTCCAGGTGTTGATAGCTGTTAAAAGTATGCAAAATCAGTCCGGCACTGCCGAATCTGAATTTTGTCATCGAAGCATTGACCAATCCCCAGCCCATACGCATAGATTCATAGGGGGACATGCCGGTGGCCAGATGTACCGCAGCTGATATCACTCCTCCCGAAGAGAAGATCAGGATCCTGCTGCTCTTGTCATTTTCCGCGGTGATTTGTTTTATAGCAGCTTCCACCCGCTGGACAAACCGATTCCAGCCCTCCACCTCATCCGGGACTGCGTTGCCCGTAAGCCACCTGTTCACCGACTGGTCAAGAAGGAGATGGAAGGATCGTTTATCAGTCCAGGCATTCTCAAAATGGGAGTGAAATGCGCTATCTTCCGCTGCCAGCAAGGGAAAGTAATGCCGAATGACCGACTCAAAGGGGTATTCATTTAGGCCGGGAATCTTGGTTAAGGGCAGGGCAGTAATATCATTGGTTTCTAAATGCTCAAGAACCACGGCCGCTGTATCCAACTGACGGTTAAGAGTCCCGGAGTAGGCCTGAGCAAATGACAGGCCGGTTTGTAATAGATGCTGTGCCGCCAGCAGGGACTGCTCTTTGCCCAGTTCGGATAGGATATCATAATCTCTCTGGCCGAAAGAGGCCTGCCCGTGACGGATGAAAATCAACTCCATTTTTTCACTCCTACAAATAAAAATTGGTAATGTTCTGTTACGTCCAGAATAGTTATAATATGTTAATAAGTCAAGAAAAAAAGGACGAACGTCCGTTATTTTAATTGACTTTTAACCAGGCCGGGAATATTATTACTATAAGTAAAAACTATGCAGGAAATGCTGATAAAATCCTCATTCATATAATATTTCGTGCTAAATATTATTCTGCAGCTACGGCATGATGCCTGACTGGTCTGCAGATAAAGCAAAGGGTTGGATATGAAAATACTGGTATGTATAAAACAGGTGCCTGATCAGGAAGGAAAGCCAGAGGTCAATCAGGATAATACCTGGGCCGCTTACGCTGAGAACGCATCCTATTGGATCAATCGTTACGATGAACATGCGGTGGAAGAGGCCTTGCAGATACGGGAAATGCATCCCGGAACCGTTATAGACATCGTCTCCATCGGTCCTGAACGTGTCAAAGCAGCCATCAGACGGTGCATTGAGATGGGAGCCGACCAGGGATTTCACCTGTGCTATGACCGGGAGGAATACCTGAGCCCGTCGATCAAGTCACG